>JBBSNU010000141.1:0-9684 GCA_038260455.1 Chroococcales cyanobacterium
AATATTTTGACTGCCGACTAATAATTCCTCTCTGACGCACCCTACGGGAATTAAGAATGGGAAATTAGAAATTGGGAATTGTAGGGTGCGTCAGGCATGAATATTTTGACTGCCGACTAATAATTCCTCTCTGACGCACCCTACGGGAATTGGGAATTGGGAATTGGGTGGAAAAACAAAAAAGAAGAAAATAAATCCGTTAAATTCGTTTCACAATCCGTTGCCGAACTTATCTTCTCTTCCACCAGATAGTGCCGCCAATTACCAGTCCGAGTAAAGGCCAAATTAGCCAAGCTAAAATCAGCAATCCTACTTGGACGACAGTCATATTAATGCGGCGGTTGGTAGCTTTTTTCGGACTTATAGAAAGGCTTTGTTGGTCTGGTTTACTCAACCAACTGACAGAGTTGAGAAACACGTCACTATTGAGTTGTTGCTCAAACCAACCGTTAGTCACAAATTGAGATGTGCCAATTACTACCATGCGCGATGTTTTTTGAGAACCTGACGGTACAGAAGGAGTTGTGGTTGGGTTCGGAGATGGTGTGGGAGATGTTGTGGGAGATGGTGTGGGCGTTTGGAAATTTTCGGGAGATGTTGTGGGCGTTGGGGAAGCTGTCGGTAATACTGGCGGCGTAGCTTCTTGGGAGACAATCACCGAATAGCTAATCGGGGAAGCTGTCGGCGATGTTGTTGGAGATGGCGATGTTGTTGGAAATGGCGAATCTGTCGGCGATGGGGATGTTGTCGGCGATGTTGTTGGAGATGGTGAGGTTGTTGGAAATGGCGAATCTGTCGGCGAGGGTGAAGTTGTCGGCGATGGCGAATCTGTTGGAAATGGGGAATCTGTTGGAGATGGCGAATCTGTTGGAAATGGGGAAGGCGAGGGTGAAGTTGTCGGAGATGGCGAATCTGTTGGAAATGGGGAATCTGTTGGAGATGGCGAATCTGTCGGCGATGGCGAATCTATTGGAGATGGCGAATCTGTCGGAGATGGGGATGTTGTCGGCGATGGGGATGTTGTTGGGGATGGGGAAGGCGAGGGTGAGGGTTTTAAGGGAGTGCTGTCAGCGCCCGATCGCACTAAAGCTACACCTAATAATAGCGGGCCTTGTCGATCGGTCTTCTGATCGAACTCCAATTTCTTAGTTGTCAAATCGCTTTCCGCCCAACTTTCCTGACTCGTCCACAGCAGCGGTTGTTCCTCTATCCCTGCTACTGGCGTGATTTCCAAAGCACGCGCAAACGGATAAAATGAAGTGCCAGTGCCGAAACTTTTAGTAATCGGATTGTCGCCGTAGCGCCTGACTGTGGGAACCGTCGGGCCCAGGCCGAATCTTTGACCGGCACCAGAAGCATCAATGACCAAACGGGTGTCTAATTTTACGCCCCATTCTTGCAGAAATTTGTCCAATCCGGTATTAATTGCTGGGTCTACCATTAAGAATAAACTGCCGCCGCGATCGAGATAAGCTTTTAGCGCTTTAATTTCTGCATCGGAAAACGGTTTTTCTGGCCCAGCAATAATTAAAGCATCTGCATCTTCCGGGACTTCTTGGCGTTCGGTAAAATTCAGCGTTTGGGCGTTATAGTATTTATCTTTCAGAGCTTTTTGGGCTTGCTCAATTCCGCCTTGACCTTCTTTCAGCGGGCGTGTTCCGTTGCTTTGCAAAAAGTAAACTGTAGGAACGCGAGTGCTGAGAATTTCTTCTAAGCCATTGGTAAGTTTGATCTCTGACAGACCTTGATTTGGGTCGCTACCAAAAGCTGTGCCGCCTTTTTGCAGCTCTTGTTTTTTGTCGCCGGATTGTAGGTAAACTTCTCCAATGCTGGTAATGCTAAATTCCCGGGCTGTTCCCGGTTGGGCCTGCGGGTCTACAAACTCGTATTGGAATTTGGAACCTCCCTCGCGTTTGTAGCTTTGCAGCAATTCTTTTGTTTGGGGATTTTGAATGGGGTCAAATACCCATACTTTGACTGGTTGTTGGAGGTTTTGCAGTATTTGTTGAGTCTGGGGGGCGAGGGTAAACTGTTGGCTTTCGGTTAAGTCGATGCGGACGGGATAACGAAATGCGATGAAGTTAATTACTCCGAGAATCACAAATACTGCGGTGGTAGCAATTAGGGCGTTAGTGCCGGCTTGGGTGGAACGCTGCCCCCAAAAGCTTTGTTCGTAACTCAAATATAGCAGCCAAAGTGCGATCGTCACTGCTCCGGCAATAACTAAACCGACTGTCAGTGGGTCCCATACTCCAGATACAAGTGCTGCTGTTACCCCCGCTGCGATGAGGAGGGGGCCCAGCAAAAAAACGTATTTCCAATTTGTTTTGCTAATTTTCATAAGGTAAATATTGAGTGAGAAAATTCCAGTTCAAGGATGTTATTCTATATCGCATTAGCCTGCAACCATGCTGTTAAATCTGACGGATGGTTGAAATCCAGTACAGCATCTCCTAGTTCTTCTAATTGCTCTACTCCTAATTGACGGATGCAGTTTTCGGTTTCCGGTTGTATTGTGCCTAAGCGCCGCACTAGCTGACGCAATATTAACGAGAGTTGAGCGGTTTTTGTCACCTGTTCTCTTGCTACATCTATGGCAATCTGCTGGTCTTGAATCCACAGTTCTTGGTTCTGCAATTCATTTAATTCTTCCTGAGTGAAGTTGTCCTCGCTGGCAATGCTAAAAGCTTTCTGAATTTCTGGAACTGCCCTCAAGGTTTCTGGTACTGTCTCCAGAGTGCTGGTATTTTCCAGAAAATAAATCCATTGGTCGGCGGTTGTTTCTAATTCTGCTAATTCCTTGCTAAATTTTGGCAGTTCGATAAATACTAATTCTATTTCAGTATCGGGATAGTCAAACTGTTGGTCTTTTTCTTGAAAAACAAACCGCGACAAAAATTCTGGCTGATTTTCAAACATTTCAAAATCGGCAATTTTTAAAGAAATTACTGTTTTTAGTCTTTCGTAGCGTTCTTTTCCTGTTAATTGCTGGCTGTAGCTTTTGGCCGCGTTGTACAAAACTCTATTGCCGAAGGAAGGCACGTTGAGGAGTTGAATTTCAACGAGGGCGATTCTGCCGCCGTTAACTATGGCTTTGACATCTAGGTGTGTGTCTTGGACTCCGAGAGTTTGATTTTCTGGTTGGGAGTTGATTATTTCTAAGTCTTCGATGACAGGCTGTGCTTCATAAAGGATGGCGTTTAAAAAATTAATCAGGATGTCTTTGCTGTCGCTGGAAGCGAATATTTTTTTGAACGCAAAGTCGATTTTTGGATTGATAAATCTCATTATTTCAAGTAATTAGTGGAATAACTAACATTAATTTGGAACTGGGAATTGGAAATTGGAAATTGGAAATTGGGAACTGAGAATTGGTGACCTCTCCTTTAATCTCGGAATCTCCGACTCTCCCATCTCTATTTCCCGAACCCTTCCCTGATTTTTTTAAGAACGCTGATATCGCAAGGCATCGATGGATTGGGCGGTCAGAAATACTCCTAAAATGATGTAACTGGCAAACATAATTAAACTGCTGGTATCGAAAACTCCCTTGACAAGATTGGTGTAATTTGTTAAGAGCGATAAATGTCCTAATGCTGTTCCGAAGGGGCCACCGATACCGACGGCGGCTGCATCGATCACCCACAGAAATAATACTAGAGTGAAGGTGAGGATGGCGGATAAAATTGTGCTGTCTGTGAGGGAGGAAATAAACATTCCGAGGGACAATACTGCTGCTGCTAGGAGGATGAGGCCGCAGTGTCCTAACAGGAGGACACCAGGGGGTACGGGTGGGGTTGAGGAACTGAGGGCGATCGCCTCGCAGAAGAGCAGGGGCAGCAACATTGTGGTGTAAAATGTCAAAACGCCGAGGAGTTTGCCGGTAGCAACTGCCCAGTTTGTTAACGGCGATGTGGCTAATAGTTCTAAGGTGCCGCGTTTGCGTTCTTCTGCGTAAAGTCCCATTGAGAGTGCGGGTAGTACGAACAACGAAAGGGAACCCATGATTCGCAGGAAGAGTTGCAGGAATTCGTAGGCTACGTCGATGGGAGGTTCGGTAATTCCTGCTTGGTCTCGCTGGCTGATTTGGGGAATTAACCCGTCGGGGGCGAGGAGAATGGCGATTAAAAAGTAACCGGTGATCAGCCAAAAGACGGCGGCGATGGCATAGGCTAATGGGGAGGCAAAATAGCTTTGCAGTTCTTTGCGGTAAATTGCGACAATATTACTAATCATTACTAACCTTTAGGAATTGGGAATGGGTAATTGGCCAGTGGTAATTGGTTCATTCTGAGTCGTCTGCGGGTGGTGTTTCGCTGTCGTCGCTATCCTGTTGCTTTCTTTCTATTTGTCGCTTTTTGGTAATAGGTGGCTCTTCTGGTCGAGAATCGCTACTCGGTTGTGGCTTTTTTTTAAGTGGCCGATTTTTAACAACTGGTGGGGATTCTGGTTGAGAATGCTCGATCGACTTTGGTGTATCTAAAATCTGTTCTGGTTCTGCTTCATGATGCTCGATCGACTCTACGATTTCTGCAACTTCGAGATTTTCGACAATTGGTTCTGGTTGAGAATGTTCGATCGACTCTAGGGTTTCTGAAACGAGCAGATTTTCGACAATCGGTTCTGGTTGAGGATGTTCGATCGACTCTACTGTTTCTGAAACTGCGAGATTTTCGACAATTGGTTCTGCTTCATGATGCTCGATCGACTCTACGATTTCTGCAACTTCGAGATTTTCGACAATTGGTTCTGGTTGAGAATGTTCGATCGACTCTACCATTTGAACAATGAGCAGATTTTCGACAACCGGTTCTGGTTGAGGATGCTCTAGCGACTTTGGTGAATCTAAAATCAGTTCGGGTTCTGGTTGAGGATGTTCTAGCGACTCTACCGTTTCGACAATGAGCCGATTTTCGACAATCGGTTCTAGTTGAGGATGTTCTAGCGACTCTACCGTTTCGACAATGAGCAGATTTTCGACAACCGGTTCTAGTTGAGGATGTTCTAGCGACTCTACCGTTTCGACAATGAGCAGATTTTCGACAATCGGTTCTGGTTGAGAAGGCTCGATCGACTCTACTGTTTCGACAATGAGCAGATTTTCGACAATCGGTTCTGGTTGAGAAAGTGCGCTCGACTCTTGTCTTTCTACAATTTCCAGAAAATCTGCCACTGGTTGCATTTCTGGTTCTAAATCGCTTATTTCCTCTGGTGTTTCTGCAAGTGTTTCTGATTCTGGTTGAGGATGCTTGATCGACTCTACTGTTTCAGAAACTTCTAGATTTTCGACAATCGGTTCTGGTTGAGGATGCTCGATCGACTCTACTGTTTCTACAACTGGTTCGGATTCTGGTTGAGAAAGTGCGATCGACTCTTCTGTTTCTACAACTTCTAAATTTTCGACAACTGGTGCTGGTGGAGAAGGTTCTATCGGGAGTATCTCACTTTTGTGAAAAATATTTTTTACAAAAGTGAGCATCCTGCTTGCTAGTGTAGATATCTGTGGCGAGTCAGATGCTGGGGTTCCTGTGACACCCAAACTGAGATGCTTCTCTTTTATCGACTCTGTTGTTTCGACAATCGGTTCTGGTTGAGAAAGCTCGATCGACTCTGTTGTTTCGAGAATCGGTTCTGGTTCGGGATGTGCGATCGACTCTATTGTTTCTACAACTGGCTGGGATTCAGGCTGAGGATGTTCGATCGACTCTACTGTTTCGAGAATCGGTTCTGGTTCGGGATGTACGATCGACTTTACGGTTTCGACAATCGGTTCTGGTTCGGGATGTGCGATCGACTCGACAATCGGTTCTGGTTGAGAAAGCTCGATCGACTCTACGGTTTCTACAACTGGTTCGGATGCTGAATGAGAATCATAGATCGACTCTAGCCTATCTGAAACTGGCAGATTTTCCACAATCGGTTGCGATTCCGATTGATGAGCATCCACGATCGAGTCTTGAATTTCTGTCGCTGGCAGATTTCGATCGACCTCCGGTTCGCTGTGCACCAGAATATCTTCTTCCGGTTTATTTTGGGCCGCTGTCAGCCTTAAAAACACATCTTCGAGAGTAGCCTGATTGCGGCGCATTTCGCAGAGTCCGAATCCAGAGGCGATAATAGCTGCGGCAATTTCTCGTCCGGGTTCTATGTCCGATTCGCACAAGGCCCGCAGGTGGTAACGACCTGCTACAAATTGCTGCTTGGGGATTAATTCGACCGATCGAACTCCCTGCACATTTTCCAAAGAAGGCAGCAACAGACTGTTTAAAAAATCCGCCTCACCTTCAACTTCCACTTCGTAACCTTCTCCGGTGGCCAACTCTCCCATCAAATTTTCAGGAGTACCCGCAGCGACGATTTTACCGCGATTGATGATGGTAACGCGGTTACAAGTCATGCTGACTTCCGGCAGAATGTGGGTGGAAAGGATGATTGTGTGCTGGCCGCCGAGGCTTTTGATGAGATTGCGGACTTCGATGATTTGGCGGGGGTCTAGGCCGACGGTTGGTTCGTCTAAGATAATCACTGGTGGGTCGTGGACGATCGCCTGGGCGATACCGACACGTTGCCGAAATCCTTTAGAAAGTTTGCGGATTAAAACTTTGCGTTTATCAACCAGGCCGCAGCGTTCGATCGCGGATGTGACTCGTTGCGCGCGATCGCCCGCCGATACTTGCTTAATCCTGGCCACAAAAAACAGAAACCCTTCCACAGTCATTTCTGGATAAAGCGGCGGGTTTTCCGGCAGATAGCCGATGCGCTGTCTGACGGCCATCGAGTTTTCGTGAACATCGAGGCCGGCGATGCGGGCGGTACCGCTGGATGCGGGCAAATATCCCGACAAAATCCGCATGGTTGTGGTTTTGCCAGCGCCGTTTGGCCCCAAAAAACCGAGAATTTCTCCTGATTCGACCGAGAAGGACACGTCCGCGATCGCTGCGGTCGAACCGTAAGTTTTGCTTAAGTGTTCTACTTCAATCATTTTTCCGAAGCCAGTCGATTTTAGATTTTAGATTTTAGATTTTAGATGTGACTCCACCGCTTGCGGGCTGTGCGTCTTAGCACGCGGGCAGTGCGGGTCGATCGAATTTATGGCGCAAATTTTAATTTGATTTTGTCTTTTAGTGTAGTCCGGCCGTAACCAAATCTATCATAAGTGGCGATCGTACCAGAGAAACACGCGACGAGTTTGGGGCTGCAGTTGTCTCACTTCAGCTAAGGTTGAGATTGTTTTTGCACATTCATAAGTTTAGGCAATACTTCTGTCACTTAAGTTTTAAAGTTTCAAACAATCACTAATTTTTTTGCTGTAGAGTTCGGTTTTTTATTGATTTCATTCTCATTTAGTTGACGAATTTAGGTCGTTTGCGTGGTATTATCAATTTAAAAATCTTGGCTACGTATGTCAAGTTATAAAATACAGCTTGAAACCCTATATATTCCGTTTTGGAAGCCTGTGTCGTGCAGTTAATTGTTTTTTATACAACCCTGTCAAAATATATTTTTATTGCTGATTGTTAAGCAAGTGTAAAGCGGGGGTTGACAAAATGACGCTTTGATGTATAGGACTTTTTTTGACGAACCGCGAAGGCGCAAAGGGCGCGAAGGAAGGAAGAAAGCAGGGATTATGGTTGCTGAAATTGAGTTAACAGCCAACTTCCTACTTGTGCTTGGTCTTGAGTGCGACTCCGCTGCAAGGCTTCTTCTAGTAAAGCAATAGTCAATCCCGGTAAAACTTCCGATTGCACAATCCGCCGGCTGCCATTATCGGCGATGATAGCAAAGGCAATAATTTCTATTTTTTTTACGTCTATTACCCAGTATTCCGCGACTTTTAGTTCTTCGTAAAGCAACCGTTTTTCCCCGATGTCGTCAGCCAAAGTTGAGTCAGCAACTTCTATGACTAAATCTGGCGGTGAAGTAACGTCAAGATTTGCGATCGAAGTTCCACTCGGTGCTAATTTAGCTCTGTCTCCAATGTAGTAAGATAAGTCTGGCTGACATTCTCGAACTCCTGTTTTCCGGTAGCTACATTTATTGAATCCATTAACAGAAAGACCTTTAATAGTGCAAAATAAGTTAGCTGCTAAAAGTGCGAGATCCGGCCCTACTGACATCGTTTCAATCCTCATTTGTCCGTTGCGATAGTAGCATTTTGCTTTTTCATAAGCCGGGTTGTCTGCAAATTCGACGAATTCTTCCCAGCTAGCTACTACCCAGACATCTGTTGGCAATTGAGTCTTTAGTTCGCTCATGTTTTTTTGTGCCAAATATTTTAATCATATAACACTACTCAATCAAATGTAAATATCTCTCTCTTTCTCCTCCTCTGCGCCCTCTGCGCCCTCTGCGGTTAAAAAATCTTAACTCCTTTTCCAAATCTTAATTTCCCCCAACCAACCCGCACTCACAATCGTCTTACCATCTGCGCTAATTCCCACAGCAGTAACATAGCCAGAATGTCCGCTCAAATTACCTTTCAATTCGCCCGATCGCACATCCCACAATTTCACACTCTTATCCCAACTCCCACTAACCAGTATACTCCCATCCCGACTGATTGCCACAGACCAAACTCCGTCAGTATGGCCGCTTAAGCGCCGAATTAACTGCCCGTTTCCGACATTCCACAACCCAATTGTCCCGTTACTGTTTCCCGCAGCCAAAGTTTTCCCATCGGGAGTAAAAGCTAGGGACAAAACAGATAAATTTTTGCCAGCAATCGTGCGAATTCCTTGACCTGTTGCTAAATTCCACAACCTAATTGAACCGTCTTTACCGCCGCTAGCTAAAATTTTGCTATCCGGGCTAATCGCCACAGCATTCACCAGTCCAGAATGCCCGGTTAAAGTCCGCAGCAATTCCCCAGTTTTGGCATTCCAAACCTTCACAGTTTTATCCCAACTGCCACTCGCTACAAACAAGCCGTCGGGACTGAGGGTAACGCTCGAAACAGCACCGGAATGCCCGCTCAAAGTGCGTACAACCGCGCTGGTTTCTAAATTCCAAATTTTTACAGTTTTGTCGTCGCTGCCGCTAGCTAACACTTTTCCGTCCGCACTAGCTGCGAGTGCATTTACGGCTTCTGCGTGTCCTTGCAGGGTAGTTTTTAATTGCCCGTTGGGAAAATTCCAAACTGAGATTGTGCCGTTGCTATTTCCTGTAGTAAAATAAGCGGAAGCTAGGGCGAGGGAACTCACAACTTCCGAAGATCCTTTGAGGGTATTTGTGGCGACAAAGGCGATCGCGCTTCCAGGTTTCCGAGGCGCATTATTAACAGGAGTTTTCGGATTTCCGGCTGTGGGAGATTGGGGAACAACCGGCAGCGAAACAGTCGATCGCCATTTCATGAAAGTATTGATTTCTATCCCCGCCGCCACGATTTTATCCGAATTTTCTTCTAACCTGACAATGCCGTTAATTGCCACAACTCGCCCCGCATCGTCGAGTACGGGCCCGCCGCTCATCCCCGCTCTCACTAAGTTATTGTATACCAAAGTATAACCGTTCCAGGGAGTCTGGCGGCCGGTAAGCTGACCTTCCGTGGCGATGAAAATCGGCTGTCTCAGGGAACCGCCGGATGTCGGCCAGCCGGCTACATAGGCATTTTTTCCGGGAGTTGCTGCGGAATTGGCTAATTGAGCGAGGCGGTAGCTTTGAGGGCTGCTGAAGGGCACCACGGCT
>JBBSNU010000142.1:0-9646 GCA_038260455.1 Chroococcales cyanobacterium
CAAAACGTCACTAATGTAGCGTTTGACTGCTCCCCAATTGCCTTCTAATTCCCTGAGAGCATCCAATTCTGCTCCCCACAAATTGGGTTTTACCGATCGGGCATCGTGTCCGAGTTCCATGTCGAAGCTGTCGGCTAGGGAGTGGGCGGGATCTGTGCTCAGCACTAGGGTTTTGTATCCCAATTCGGCGCATCGCAGCCCCGTAGCAGCGGCTACGGAGGTTTTGCCGACGCCGCCTTTTCCGGTCATTAATATTAAGCGCATTGATTGTTTAGCTCGCCTGAATGTTCTTTACTCCTATATTGTAACGGGATGTAACAGAGATTAATTTAGTGGGGTAATTAATTCGGGCGATCGCCCGCCGGACACAGCAATTTGTCGGTAAAGCACGAAATCGGTGCGATGTCAATAGCAATAAGATTTATATGGTGTTCGATGGATTGAGCGATCGACGGCGAACTCATCGCGTTTTTTGGTCATGCTTTCCATCTAAAACGTGCGATCGATCGGAATTATGATGACCGTTTGAGACTTCTTGCAGCGAATTTTTAAACCATATGGAGCGCTGGGGGAATGGCATAGAAATTTTCTCTTCATCAAATACCTGCTTCAATCGCCGGCGAAACTCGCGTCCGACTTCCCACTGTTTCAGCGGTTGAGTTTGAATCAAGAGGCGAATCGTAATGCTATTGTGACCAAACGCATCAACGCCCAGTACCTTGGGAGGTTCTAATATTAATTCTTGCCACTCAGAATCCAAACTCATTTGAGTCGCTGCTTTTTCAATTACGGCGATCGCATGGTCAAGATCGGTATCATAAGCAACCTCAATACCTAGATTCACACGAGACCAACTGCTCGTATGGTTTTTGACCATCGTAATACTGCCATTTGGAATAGTAATTAGATCGCCATCTTGGTTCCGTAATTGAGTTACCCGCAGGTTCATTTTTTCCACCGCTCCACTTTCATTGTTAGCAGTGATTACATCACCCACGCCATACTGATCCTCCAAGAGAACAAAAAGTCCGTTAATCATGTCTTTGACAAGACTTTGAGAGCCAAACGAAATCGCCACCCCAAAAATACTCACACTTGCCAAAAGCGGCACAATATTAACACCCAAAATTGACAAAGCAGTCAATCCGCCAACAATAATGCAACAGAAAGCGCTAGCTCCCTTCATCACGCCGGAAAAGGTTTTTAGCCGCTGAATCGTTCGGACTGATGCACTGTCGGGAAGGAATCGCCCCTGACTGAGAGCTGCTACAAAATGGTCAATTACAACGAAGCTGATGCGAAGTATTAGGTAAGTTGCAACCCCAATTAAGATTAAGTTGAGTAAGCTAACGCTCAAACTCTTCAGCAATAGTGATTGCAGCCATCGAGTCTGCGGAAACAGGCTCAAACAAAATGAAATTCCGCCTCCCCAAACTCCAAGCTGTCCGAGTTGCAATAACCGCTGTCGCACTTCGTACCAAAATTTGAGCCGCTGCTTCCGAGCAATTTTTTGTTGCTGTTTGGAAGCACTCGCTGCAGCTTCATCCTGCTCCTGTTCAGACAAATCTTCTACTTGCTCTTGGGAAGCATTGAGTTGTTCGATTTGCGTTAAGACTGCTGCATAACTGGCTTTGATATAGCGCTGTCTGAGGCGCATTCCCAGACTGAGCAGGAGCATAAATAGGATGACTCCGCCCGCTCGCAATGCCTGCTTTGCTAAAAACTTTGGCTGATGCTCCCGTTGAGACGCAAGCAGGGCATTCTTAATAATTTGAGTCAAGTTTTGAGCGTGAGTGATTAGCTCGACTCCGTACAGGCGAGCATCGTCAGTGGTAACGGTCATCAAATAGTTTCCATTAACAGAAATAATGGGAAGTTGACTCGTGGGATCTACGCTGTAATCGACTTCTAATTTCTCTGGTTCAGAGTTGGTATTGGCAATTTCTTGAAGCTGATTTTTAACGGTTTTGACTCTTTGCTGAATGGGTGAGAGAGAAATTGCTTCTTGCTGCTTGGTGTTGAGCGCAGGAGCTGTCAAAGCAAATATCTGACGACCATCTAAATGAACATCACCGACAACAAAGTTAGTGCTATCGTTGGCGGAATTGATATTGAATAATCGCTGTGGTTCTGGAGACGAGGGTTGTCCGGCCACTGGCACTATCGACGCGCCCAAGAGGAAGATGAATGCACCAATTCCCAAAGCAATTTTGCGCCACAGGTAATTAGTTCGACGAGAATTAAGATTTATCCAGTTCAAGCAAGACATTTTTCTACACATTGCATATTTGTATCAAGGTCTCACCTGGGTTTGATTGCTACAGAATGCAGTTGACGGCGCAATCTGCGCTGCCGCTATTAAGCCAAGGATGATGGCGCAACAGGGTGCCCTTTAGGTTGGATCGCTCAAAGCCAGAGGAATTGAGCCAATGATGGTGGTGAGGCCTGACTCGATCGACTAAAGCGTTGAGCTCGATCGGCGGTTTCGCCACCAAAGTTGCCATTATAACGCTGCAGCCAGGAATGTTTGATTAGATGAGAAATTGAGGCGCTGTCACAGTCGTGGCTGGCAAATTCTGCGATCGCCCGATCGGCAATCATCTATCGCTTTTAATCGGGCAAATTACAACAGGTTTGAGCTGCTGCATAGCAAGCAAAGGTAACGCAGCAAGCGACAGTCACTTTTGAGTTGCGACGGGAAATACAAGCTGTTTGAGAACATCAAAGCGCGAACAGTTCCAATAATCGATGTGGGAAACGATTAAACCGTCGCTGTTTACCTTCAGTTCGCTCCTACCGGCGATCGCCATTTTGGGTTTCCAAGGTAGCGGCGCAATCCAACTCAGAGTCCAGCGAGTTTGTAAAGTATCTCCGGACTGAGAAATATCGTGCAAATCGAGTTTAATTTGTTGAAAAAAAGTCCCCATAAACCCGAGCATTTTTTGGTAGCGATCGACTCCTGTGAATCGATTTAGAGGGTCTTCAAAATAAACATCTTTAGCATAAATGCTGTAAGTCTGATTTTCGGGAAATCTACGGTAGTCCTCGGTGATAACTTTAATAATATCCATTACGATTAGCGATTTGCCTAAAATGATTATAATATAGTTTATACCTGCTAGAGAAAAGGCGGACAATTTATGATCGACCTCTACACTTTTACCACACCCAACGGCCGCAAAGTCTCGATCATGCTCGAAGAAATAGGTTTACCCTACAACGTGCACGTCATCGACATCAGCAAAAACGACCAATTTAGCCCAGAATTCATCGCCATCAACCCCAACAGCAAAATTCCGGCAATAGTCGATCGCGATAACGGCATCACTGTCTTCGAGTCCGGCGCCATCCTGATCTATCTAGCAGAAAAAAGTGGCAAATTTCTACCCACCGAAAAAGAAAAATACTTTCAAGTTATCGAGTGGCTGATGTTTCAAATGGCCAGTGTCGGGCCAATGTTCGGTCAGCTAAACCACTTCAAACGCTATGCACCCGAACAAATTCCCTATGCAATTCAACGCTACGAAAAAGAAACGTTGCGACTGTACGGAGTATTAGACACTCAACTAGCAAAATCCGAATACATCTGCGGCGACTATTCAATTGCCGATATGGCTATTTATCCCTGGGTTGCTATTTACGAATTTCAAGGATTAACCCTCGACAACCACCCTCACCTCAAACGCTGGGTAGAAACCTTGCAGAAGCGCCCAGCGGTTGAGCGCGGCATGGCTGTGCCAGCGATGTAAAAATAAAAAAAATTTAACCGCAGACAGACAAATATATCACAAATGCGATCGGCGTTTGTCCGCGTTCACCTGCGGTTAAAAAATATTTAAAACCTAATCAGCGAAATGCTTAATAATCGCATCCGCAAACTCAGAACACTTAAGTTCCGGCACAGGAGGTTCCATCAACCTTGCCAAATCGTAGGTAACTTCAGCGTTAGAAATGGCCGCGCCCAAACCTTTCTTAATCAAATCTGCGGCTTCTTGCCATCCCATATATTCTAACATCATTACCCCCGACAAAATCAGGGAACCGGGATTGACTTTATCCAAACCGGCGTGTTTCGGTGCAGTGCCGTGAGTTGCCTCAAAAACTGCACATTCATCGCCAATATTAGCACCAGGGCCCATCCCCAATCCGCCGACAATGGCGGCAGCCGCATCGGATAAGTAATCGCCGTTTAAATTCATGGTTGCCAAAATCGAATATTCGCCTGGCCTGGTTTGAATTTGCTGAAAAATACTATCAGCAATTCTGTCATTAACCATGATTTTTTCTTTCCACTTACCGTTACCGTGACTGTCCCAAATTGCAAACAGAACGTCGGCCACTTCTTGGCGGATTTTGGCTTGTTTTTCGGGAGTCAAGGCATCGTATCCCGGATCGATTTGGTGGGCATTTTCTTCTAAGCTAATCTCGGGATTGCGTTCTTTGTTGCTGAGAATCCAAGATTCTCTTTCTGTGACGCATTGGTTCCGAAATTCGGTGGTTGCTAGTTCGTAACCCCAATCTCGAAAAGCTCCTTCGGTGTATTTCATGATGTTGCCTTTGTGCACCAATGTTACTTGCTGCTTTTCTTTCGGCAACCGCAAAGCGTGGGTAATGGCCCGCCGCACTAAACGCTGGGAACCGCTTTTGCTAATCGGTTTAATGCCTATTCCAGAATCGAGGCGAATTTGTTTTTTGCCGTGTTCTGGTGTTGCGGGAATTAATTCATTGTTGAGGTATTCGATTAGTTTGATGCCGATTTCGCTGCCTTGTTTCCATTCAATTCCCAGGTAAATATCTTCGGTATTTTCCCGGTAAATTATGACGTCGAGCAGTTCGGGTGTTTTGTGCAGCGATGGGGTTCCCTCGTAATATTTGCAGGGCCGCACGCAGGCGTAGAGGTCAAAAATTTGCCGCAATGCTACGTTGAGCGATCGAATTCCGCCACCGATTGGGGTTGTCAGCGGGCCTTTGATGGCGACTCCGTATTCTTTGATGGCGTCTAGGGAATCTTGGGGCAAATATTGGTATCTACCGTAGACATCGCAGGCTTCGTCGCCTACATAAATCTTGAACCAGTTGATTTTTCGCTGGCCGCCGTAAGCCTTTTCTACTGCGGCATCCATGACTTTCTGCGATGCTGGCCACAAGTCTACGCCCGTACCGTCGCCGCGTATGAAGGGAATAATCGGGTCGTTGGGGACGATCGGCAAACCGTCTTTGAATGTAATTTTAGAACCAGTGGTCGGGGCTACAATCTTTTCGTACATATCTTAACAGTGCGGATACCAATGTTCCCTATTTTGCCACGATTATACCAGAAGGAAGAAGGAAGAAGGAAGGAAGAAGGAAGAAGGAAGAGGGAAGAGGGAAGAGGGAAGAAAAAAGCATAAGCGATCGGCTGCCGGTGACTGTGCTAATCTGGCGATCGTAAATTTAAAACTAAATTTAAAAAAAGTAGCAAAGATAGCAGAATTTTCTCTCCGTTATATGTCTATCTTTTGATGCTACTTTTTGGGACATCGTGGCAGCGAGTCACAATGATGATTGTTTTTTAACCGCAGATGACAGCAGATGAACACAGATAAACGCAGATAATTTTGAGGATATCTTTACTTGCGATATTTTTCCTTCTGCATATTCTTCTTGACAACCCACAAAACAAATCCAATGACAATGGTGACTGCAACTATTTTAGAAACTGGAGCTAGATAATCATCTACAAGTGCATAATTTTCGCCTAGTTTATATCCGGTAAAAGTGAGGAAACTCACCCACAAAATTGTGCCGCCTGTTGAGTAGAGTAAAAACGGGATTAAAGGCATATTGTTGATGCCTGCGGGCAGGGAAATCAGGGTGCGGACTCCCGGTACGAGGCGACACAAAAATACGGCTTTGTTGCCGTGTCTGTTAAACCATCTATTTGCTTTGTCTATATCGGCGCCGGATACTGCGATCCATTTGCCGTATTTGTCGGCTAAATCTCTCAAGCGTTCTTCGCTTAATAATTTACCCGCATAGTACCAGGGAAGTGCTCCCAGAACTGTGCCAATTACCCCAGCGGCGATCGCCAGTGACAACTGCATATCGCCCTTGGATGCGGTGAATCCTGCCAGGGGCATAATCAATTCTGAGGGGATGGGCGGGAACAGGTTTTCTAAGAACATCAATAGTCCAATGCCCAGATAGCCCATTGACTGCATTGTGTTAGTTATCCATTCAACCATTTTGATTTAATAATTGGTAAGAGGTACAGCAGAAGGAAGTTCGGCAACGAGCAATGTACGGGATTTAACGGATGTCAGGAAGACCGAATGCCGAAGTTGGAAGCAGGAAGTTGATGAAGTAGGGACACGGCATTGCCGTGTCCCTACGGTGGGGATAGATAGATCGTTGATTAAGTTCCCGAAGTCCAGGAGTTGGTGTACTCAATTTGCTCGGCTGTCAAGGTATCAATGAAAATACCCATTGCTTCCAATTTGAGACGGGCAATTTCCTTGTCAACATCCACAGGAATTGAATGAATTCCTGCTTCTAACTTGCCTTTGTTTTTGACTAGATATTCAGTGGCTAAGGCTTGGTTAGCAAAGCTCATATCCATGACGGCGCTGGGGTGTCCTTCGGCTGCTGCCAAGTTGATCAAACGGCCTTCGCCCAAGACAATAACCGACTTGCCATTATTGAGGCGGTATTCTTGGGTGAAAGAACGAACTGTTTTCACGCCAGTGCTTTTTGCACCGAGAGATTTTAGGTCAATTTCGATGTCAAAGTGACCGGAATTGCAAACCATTGCGCCGTCTTTCATGGTGTCGAAATGTTCGGCACGGATGACGTGTTTGTTGCCGGTAACGGTGATGAAGATATCACCGACTTTTGCGGCTTCGTCCATTGGCATGACGCGGAAACCGTCCATCACTGCTTCGATCGCCCGAATCGGATCGATTTCGGTGACAATTACGTTAGCGCCCATGCCGCGGGCGCGCAGTGCCGTTCCTTTGCCGCACCAACCGTAACCTGCAACCACAATATTTTTGCCGGCTAACAAAATGTTGGTAGCGCGGATAATGCCATCTAGGGTAGATTGACCGGTGCCGTAGCGGTTGTCAAAAAAGTGCTTGGTGTCAGCGTCGTTGACGTTCATGGCGGGGAAAGTCAGCACGCCGTCTTTCAACATTGCCCGCAGGCGCACGATGCCGGTGGTGGTTTCTTCGGTGGTTCCGATCAAGTCGGCAATTTGGTTCGGGCGGTGCTGGATCAGGGCTGCTACTACGTCGCTGCCGTCGTCGATGATGATGTTGGGGCGGTGGTCGAGGGCTGTGTTAACGTGCCGTTCGTAGGTAGCCGCGTCTTCTCCTCTGAGGGCGAAGACGGAAATGCCGTAGTCTTCAACTAAGCAAGCGGCTACGTCATCTTGGGTGCTCAAGGGGTTGCTAGCGATGAGTAGAGCGTCTGCACCGCCCATTTTCAGGGCGATCGCCAAATGGGCTGTTTCTGTGGTTACGTGGCAGCAAGCTGAAATACGGATGCCTGCGAAGGGCTTTTCTTTAGCGAAGCGTTCTTGAATTTGCCGCAATACTGGCATTTCCCGGCCGGCCCACTCGATGCGTTGCTTTCCCAAGGGGGCGAGGGACAAGTCTTTTACTTCGTGTTTAATCTTGACGGATGTAGCTACCATGTATGTTATTTCCCAGAAATTATCAAACTCTGTTAGTTTTAGCAGATTTACCTATCTGCGGGCAAGTGCTGGGATTTTACTCGATCGCCCGTGGCGCTGCTAATCTTAAATTTTGATTATGTTCGATCGACCAATTTGCGATCGCGACACCAGAGACTCACCCCCACTGCAGAGTCAGTCGATTTTAGATTTTAGATACTTCGGCTTCGCTCAGTACAAGTTTTAGATTTTAGGTATTTCGGCTTTGCTTACAAGTTTTAGATTTTAGACTTAAGATTTTAGACTTAAGATTTTATCTCGTGTCCAGTCGATTTACAACGATAAAATTGGTTCGTAGTGCGGACTAAAGTCCGCTCCGGGATTGCGGACTAAAGTCCGCACTACGAACCGTTTTTGTGGCGATTATCTACCGGACATGATATTAGATATTTCGGCTTTGCCTACAAGTTTTAGACTTGAGACTTTAAACTTGAGATTTTAGACTTAAGATTTGAGATAGACAAGGGCAGATCGATCGGGAATATTCAACCTTAACAGACAATTTGGCACTCGGGCGGAGTAAATATTTTTTGTCAAATAAATCCACCTAATTAAACATACTATCCAGAGCGCTCAAAGGCTTGTTGTGTAAGATTTTTGCGATTTGATTTACATCGGTTATATCCCCTACATTGCTCGGTGCCGAACTTCTTGCTTCCTCCTACTTAGCACGGCGTTCTTGAACTATATGAATAATCGAAGGCACAAACGAAAGTACAATTATTCCGAAAACAAATCGTACAGCATTCTCAATAAACTTATAAAAACCGGGTTTCTGAACGAGATATATAGGCTTTGATGCTAGATATTCGGTCAGAAACCCGGTTTTTGCCACAGGTGCAACATCTCAGTTCGATCGAACACTTGAGGGCGAGTGAGTTTGGAATTTTGAGTTGGGAGATTGGGAGATTGCGAGATTGGCAAAAATCCTCTTTTTTCCGACTTCACGCTTCACCACTTCCATTTCTGTTGTTCAGTCAAGCAAAAGGCGAGCCGATTTCCTATCAGCGCGCCCGCAGGTTATATGATTGCTTGTTAAACGGAATCTAGTCGATCGTTCCCGTTGAAACACAATTAGGAAGCTGTTTTGCTAGCGCGGCGACGGCGTGCTGCAACCAATCCACCCAAACCAAGAGCCAAACCAGTCATTGTAATCGGTTCGGGAACTGCTTCTGCGCTGACGGTGAAGTCTTGGAAGTCTGCGTCGTTACCGTTACCGCGATCGTCAAAGGAGATTGTTGTGCCTTTGCCTTTGTCAAACAGAGAACTTACTCCGTTTGCGAAACTTCCAGCCGCTCCGAATTTGTTCGTTTTTTCTAGGTTGAGTGCGCTCCCAAGTTCCGACCCGCCAAACACGGCTTGCTGGCTGCCGCCGTTCAAGGAAGAGGTCGAGTAGACAGTGCCAGCCCAGCCGCTGCTGAGTCCCAAAGTGTAAACTGTATTTGCCAGGAAGGTGAATACTGGCTTTGCTGAACCCGAGACTATATTGCTTTGAGTTCCTCTCCATTCGTTGGCGCTGCCGTTGTCTGAGGATTTCTTTTCCGCAAACAGCGTGCTGACTAGAGATGCCACCGAATCTTTTACTTGGTAGATGCCCAAAGAGGAGGTATACGCACCGTGAGACTCTTTGAAGTTAAATTCGACATTTTGGTCTTGGTCGAATTTGATGCCGTTGGTGCCAAAGGAGAAGGCATGAGCTGGAGCTGCTGCGCCCAACATAGCTGTGACGGCTGCGGTAGCTGTTAGGGCGGATAAGATTTTGGTATTCATAAAAAAGCTCGGTAAGTGGGAAACTCAGTGGCTTGAGCCCTGAGAGGGAAACAACGCGGGTGGTTTTAACCACCGTGAATCTTTTCATTACCGCCTTGGGATTGTTTGACTCTTGTGTACTTTTGTAATGTACTTTCAATGGGACAATTACCATTTCAAGCTTCA
>JBBSNU010000143.1:0-9619 GCA_038260455.1 Chroococcales cyanobacterium
AATTCAAAAAAACTAAAATCGAAGTGCTGGCAAACTCATTCATTAATATAAATGCCGGTCGCACCGCAATTATACAGGACACGCCAGTGCCGGGTCCCACGGTATTTATCGTGTCCCGGGCTGGGCGGTGCCCCACCCCCTATAATTGGGCGGCCCCCGCCACTGCCGTCTCCTGGCTGTGAGTAAGATTAATTCCGATGCTACCGGAATTAATCTAACGAGTAAGCACAAAAAAACCATAGTACCTTGTAGATACTACGGTTTTTGATGACTGATTGATCTTTCTACACCAAAACTGGCACCGGTTGCGGCCAACGTCCCATGACTTTACCAATTACAGCCAATTCTTCCATCAACTTGTCGAACTGATCCGGTGTTAACGATTGCGGCCCGTCAGACAAAGCTTTTTTCGGATTCGGGTGCACTTCTATCATCAGCGAATCAGTACCAGAGGCGATCGACGCAAACGCCATCGAAGGTACAAACTGAGCCCAACCAGTCCCGTGACTGGGGTCAACCATAATCGGTAAGTGAGTCAAAGTTCGCAGCACTGGAACCGCCGACAAATCAAGCGTATTCCGCGTATACTGCCTGTCATAGCCGCGAATTCCGCGCTCGCACAAAATCACGTTCGGATTCCCCGAAGCCATGATATACTCAGCAGCCATCAACCATTCTTCAATGGTTGCGGAAATGCCACGCTTCAGCAAAATCGGTTTGTCTTGAGCTCCGACTTTCTTCAACAGCGAGAAATTCTGCATATTTCGGGCTCCGACTTGGATCACGTCAGCTACTTCTACGATCGCACTTAAGTCCGCCGCATCCATAACTTCGGTAATAATTCCCAAACCGCTAGCTTCCCGCGCCGCCGCCAGCAGTCCCAAAGCACTCTCGCCGTGTCCTTGGAAAGCGTAGGGAGAAGTTCTCGGTTTGTAGGCTCCACCGCGCAAAAATTGAGCGCCAGCAGCTTTGACGCGCATTGCCGTCTCGACAATCATTTCTTCGTTTTCGACCGAGCAAGGGCCTGCTACGACTGCGATCGGGTGATTTAGACCGATCGTCACAGTTCCCAAGGGAGTAGCAACCGCTACTCCGCTGGGTTCACCTTGGCGGTATTCGAGACAAGCGCGTTTGTAGGGTTTTTCCACTCGCAGAACTTCCTCAATCCAGGTGCTCATTTCGCGCAGTTGCATCGGTTCGAGCTCGGCGGTGTCGCCTACCAAGCCCATGACGACTTTGTAACGCCCGACGATTTTTTCTGGTGTCAAACCCCAGTTAGTGCGGAGTTCTTCGTCTAGTCGATCGATCTCGGCTTCTGGAGTGCCGGCTTTCATGACAATAATCATATTTTTTTTCTCTTGGTCTGTTGCGCTAAGACACGCATTATGACACGGATTTAGTGCTAAAAATAGATGCCGTGCGATCGGGCTATAGAAGACTGAGCGGTTGAAACCCCGTCTATACAGGCAAAACCCGAGATCAGAGGGGTTGAAGAGGCGGTTTCAACCGCCGTCTCTCTTAGTCCGCGGAGGCGGACATTGTTTGTGTAGGCGCGGTTTCAACCGCCGTCTTATCTTAATCTTTTGACTTTTAACTTTTTGGTTTAGGGGCGCGCCATGCTTCTCGCATCCGTCCAAAATTGGTAGTGAATTCTTCCCACCCCAGAGTGCTTCCTGAAGTTTCTTCATCCCAGGAAGCTGAGAGGACTCCGTAGCTCAATCCCAATACGCCTAAACCAAAACAGCCCATGCTTACCAGCAATACTGCTGTGTTCGGCAAGTCAAACAAGCCTTTGCTGACAATCAAATAACTCACAAAAAATGTGGAAATTCCCAGAATTGTCGGTATGCCGCAAAATACCGCTATGCGCGATATCATGCGTTTGCTGACTGCTTCTGGGATGGATTGCGCCTGTTTTCCGGTTTTTTGAGCTGGAGGCTGCTTGTCGGCAACATCTGACTCTAAGGCTGCGTTTGTTTCGGGTTCTGGGGGCTTTTTAGGCGTTTTTTTACGATTTGTGATCGGTTCAAACGGTAAGCGCTGGCGGGGTGGTTCGGAGGACATATTTTATCTCTAACCTGAATTCTCGAACATTTATTCAATAGGTCTTGGTGTTTGTCCAAGATTCTTGAATATTGTCGCAAATTTTGGCTTTGGTGTTTAGCCGCGAATGCCTAGACGGGCAATCAATGCTTTGTAGCGTTCAACGCTTCCCTTTTGGATGTAGGCTAGGAGGCGCTTACGGCGGCTGATCATCATCATCAAACCGCGCCGAGATGCGAAGTCTTTTTGGTTGATTTTCAGGTGGGCGCTGAGTTTGCTGATGCGATCGGTCAGCATGGCGACTTGGACATCTGCTGAGCCGGTATCGGTTTCATGGGTTTGGTAATCGCCCATGATTTCTTGTTTGCGCTGTTGTGTAAGTGGCATGAATTGATTTTATGTTTTTTTGTACGATGTCACAATCTGGGATCTTATCACAGATCGAGAACGGTGGGGGTTGAATTTTTGGCTGCAAGGGTTTACCGGGCGATCGGGCGAGTTTAAATCCCCTTGTGGGGAAGTAAATTGCGCTACAGCCAAGTGGCGGCTTGTCGCCAACTGATTTAATTATCGGCTCAAATAGCCGATCGCCTCGCGTATCCAATCATCCGCATTACCTTTGTTGGACAAACTGCTGTCTTGACTGAGGGTTTGCAGGGCTTGCAAGACTTCCGCCCCAGTGTATCCCATCGCCAGCAGAATCATCTCTACTTCTTCTTGAATAGCTGCGGGGACTCCGGCGGCGACAGAAGTTGTCAAACCTGCTTCCTGTCTCCATTCGGAGAGTTTGCTTTTGAGTTCCAAGGCGAGGCGTTCGGCGGTTTTTGTGCCCACTCCGGGGGTTTTGGCGAGGATGCGGGTGTTTCCGCCGACGATCGCCTGGACTAAATCTTGCATTCCTAAAGTATCCAAAAGGGCGATCGCCAGTTGAGCACCAACACCGCTAACACTCGTCAACTGCCGAAACAAATCGCGTTCTGCCGCGCTACCAAAACCGTACAATACAATTTGGTCTTCCTTAACTTGCTGGTGGGTAAATATTTGGGCGATTTCGCCGGATGCTGGCAATTGACCGGTCACGCGGGGTAAAATTTGGATTTCATAGCCAATTCCATTGACTTCGAGAATCAAGATGACGCGGTTGCTGCCTTTGCTGATATTGGCGACTGTGCCTTTGAGATAGCTGATCATATTTTTTTTTATTTAGTCAGTCCTGGATGCAACTGGCACAATTAGTAGGGTGCGTCAGTCTGGAAAGCCCTAGTTTTTGATACTAACCTAAAAACTGACGCACCCTACAACTACTCGCAGAATTAGTATGGTGCGTCAGTCAGAAAACCCTAGTTTTTGATACTAATACCAATTTTCCAAATTAATGTAACAGTATATGTAGGGTGTGTCGCCATAGACAATTTCTAAAAAAAAGTGACAATCTAATAGCGACGCACCTTATACATTGGGTGAACGAAACAACCCTCCGTTTCACTCCGCCCAACAATAAAATTGTTGCAACATTTTTTCTAAATGGTATAACCTAAAAGTTCACGCACCCTACAACTCGCCTTTAGGCAGTGGAGGATGTCAAAGAGTCAATATTACACCACTAAGGTAGCGCGCCTTTAAAAGTGGCGATCGGACTTATGCAAAAAACTGTTTCCTCCCGAATACATTAATAACTGCTAAGGGAAAGGTAGAAAAACAATTCTATCTTGATATTCATTTTCTTGGGATGCCAGAGCCGCTAAAATCAATTCTTCTAGGTTTTCGCCAATGCTTAAATTAGGATTGATGATAAAAATCCCTGGAATGTAACGATTTACCGCCATATGTTCGGCTAAATGCACTGGCATAGAAGTTCGGTTATTTGTCACCAAAACACAGTTATTATCTTCACACCAGTAGAGAATTTCTGGATCGAGAGTTCCTTTCGGCGGTGTTTCCGGTTCTCCCACTACTTTGACGGCGATATCTGGTTCTCGTTGCCTAATTTGATTGGGATAAATTGGATTGACATTTTCATCAATTAGTTATTGCAGGTTCATTGGCTAGTTTTGGCTTTTCTTTCTGCCCTCAGTTGGCGGAGCTTTTCAGAAACAGGTGGGGGATTAAGGCGCTGTTCTTCTCTCATTTTGTGACCATGTTCTATCCAATTTCTGAGGTAATCACTCACAGGTTCTCGATTTTGGAGATAATACAGAATTGTCGCATAAACTTGTTCGAGGGTCAGGGAAGGATAAGTTTGGGCAATTTCATCAGGTGCGCGACCGCAATCGATGTAATCATAAAGGATTGTTTCAATGCCAATTCTTGTCCCTTTCAGTCGAATATCGCTGGGAGTGAGAAAGTTGAAATAATCTGTGAGCGTTTGGGTTGGCATAATTTTGCTGCATACTCAACATAATTTATTATATCACTGATATTTGCCCGATCGAACTTGGAGTAAACCGCTCTACTTATTTTTTAATTCAAAATAAGATGCTTTTTGACCAAAGACAAATCCGTCTTGCCAAAATTCACCGCCAAAGCCACATTTAAATTTTCTAATGATTTTATAAACCACATAATTTCATCAGAAGCTTTACCTTCATAGTGATTGAACAAAATAGACAATCGTTTTTCCAACTCTGGCTTAACTTTTCCAGAAAGCAGAACGATTTTGAGCATTAAAGCCATTGTCCGGCTGGGGCCGAGATTGTAGACCAAATCGTAAAAAACGTAGTGGCTGAGATGTTGGGGATTTTCCACTACTAAAAAATTGAACAATTGGTTGCAAGTCCGAGCTAACAATATATTATTTAATTTCCCCGAGTCGTTTTCTGACAATGTATTTTTGATGTACCTGTACAAGCGGTCATTAAATTGGCGGCCGCCATATTCTGGCTCTACTGACGAGATCAAATATTCATACAAATCAACTTTGAATGAACTGTAAGATGGAGTTTGTCTGGCATCTCTTAAGAAAAATTGAGCCGATTCTTTGTGACTGCGATCGCCTGCTACTTTTCCGACAAATTCCCTAACAGCTAAGTGCAGTTCTGAATCGTTCAAAAGTGTGGGATTAGGCGCACGTTCCACAATTCCTATTTCTGTATTTCTCGGCTCAACCAAATAATTTAAATATTGAGATAAATTATTTTCAAATTTTCGCAGTCTTTGAATTTCTAGTTTTTTGATTGTTTGCTGGTCTTCCTCAATGCTGTCCTTGTTCAGCAGAGAATGCCCGTACAAATAAGGATACCGACAAATCAATTGACCCAAGGGGGATTGACATTTTTGTTGCTCCGGTTCCGGGTCTTGTTCTACGGCTTTTACTACACGCTCTAAGGTCTGGAATTCTTGACTTTTAGTAAAAAATTCTATTTGTTCTTGCAAGCGCTTGACTATGTAAAATTCCATCCCGAATCGGGGAGAAGTCTGTTTAAATAAAGCTACTAGGTTGGCGATCGCAAATTTGTTCTGCGAGTGCAATTGCCAGCGGTTGATCGGGATGTAGCAGCAGCGGTGGAGAATATATTTAAAGTCCCGATCCGATCGCTTCACGGAAATTATGTTGTACAAAGTTGCTTCAATGAAGCGATCGGGATAGCCCATACCGTCGATAAATAGCTTGCGGAACCGCTCGATTACCTGTGGGGGCGATTCTGTTTCCACGCAGGAGACGATGTGATCGTACAATCTCTGTTCGTTGCTGCCGGATTGAACAGTATCTGAAGGTGGGGTGAGAATGCTGCTGTCTGCATCGGTTTCTGCGCTGCTTTCTGCAACTTGTGCGACAACGATGGTCGGTTTTTCCTGAAAAGTTCCCGGATGCAAAAACCAATAGTGTTCTTGGCTTAATTTTTTGTCCGCCGCCCAATCCAAGGCTGACTGCAAACTTTCCCCGGTCAATAAGTGCGAGTCATTTTCGCGATCGGAAGCCAGCCATGCTGCCAGCGCCTCGCGGTAGGGAGCCAGATTTCCTAATTCTTGTTCTACCCAGAATTGATTGAAAATTGACTGATAAATTAGGTTGGCAACTTTTAATTTACCCTGAGATTTAACAACCAGTCCTGACAGTTGCAATTCTATTTGTTCGGGAGAGTAATCTGCCGCTACTCCCGGCGCTACTTGTGGTTTGGTCTGGTCTGGCGATCGCAAAATTTGCTGGTACAAGGTTAACAGCTTGGTGAGGTCGCAGCGGCTGTGGAAAATGCGTCCGCGAATTGTTGTCAAATGTAGGGGCTCGTCCGATGCTTCCCAATTTTTAAGAATTCGGTGTTTGAGCAGTTTTTTGACTTGCTGGGCTTCGCAATTTCTGCCAATAAAAGGCCCGTATTCAAGTAGCAAGTGGCAAAGCTTTTGAGTCAAAAACGGTTGGCCGCCAGTCCAAGCTAATATTTCTTGGAGCACTTTTTGGGGGCGAAAAGCTTTGAGTGCCAATCCTTTTGCTAGTGGCAAACTTTCTTCGAGTTGGAATCGACTTAAATTAATCGGCCGTCCAATATTAAAAGGGTTGCAGCTTGGATCTCGGATCGATTCTAACGGGGCTGCTGTTCCAAAAACTGCAAAAGTCAGGCGATCGTATTCCGGTTGCTCTGCCCGCTTGGAGTAACAAGCCCGGATCAAGGCAAAAAAATCGTTGGTACTGAAATTTAGGTTTCTAGTGCTGTCAATGTCATCGATGAAAATTACCAGATTTTGCCGAATTGACTTGAGCAAAACTTTTTCGATAAATATCTCTAATCGGTACGCCGGCGACAGCAGTTCGCGATCGTTCCACCACTTGAGGGCATCAAACCTGTTTGTGAGGTGTAAACTGCTGGCGATGCGGTGCACGATCGCCCCGTACCACTTTTGGGGGGTGATATCCGGGCTGCTGATGCTTTTCAAGTTGATGGCGGCAAAAACTGTACCTTCTGCTTGCAACTTTTTGGCTGTTTGCACTAGCAGGCTTGATTTGCCCATTTGCGGCGAACTCAACACGTAGCAGAATTGTCCGGCTTTGAGTCCTTCGTAGAGTTCGCTGTCTGCCGATCGCCTGACATAGGTGGGCACACCGGCAGGCAAATATCCTCCGACTTGATATTGGTAGGTTGAGTTGACGAATGCTGTCATCTGGGAATTCATCAAGATTCTACGCCCCTATACTGTGCGGTCGAAAGGTTACAAATTGCAATTATTATTGCCAGCTTACTATTATGGAAAATTTTTGTGCCTCTTTCTCTATTGTCTACTAACTGACCTTTCTGCTGCTCAATCTTTACCGTATCTTTGCAACTGTTGACCTCAAATCTGGTTTGGCGGGCGATCGGACTCCGACACCCGATTAGGAATGAAAATTTAATAACTTAAGCGATTGCTCGTTACCAGGCTCTGCCTGGTAATGCAGATCAGGAGGCTCTGCCTCCTTTTTTCTTGCAACTTACAGGAGAGAGGACTGTAGGAGGTGTTTAAGTTATTAAGTTTTCGATCCTTATTTATATTGGTTCACATAACTATATCTATTTTTTTTGCTCGATCGGATTGAGAACATCAAAACGCCCTTAAGTTCATATTTTTTTACAATAATACTTTAAAATTCACCCGATGGTATGATGTTGCCAGGGAAACTCATAACCGCAATGCCGTCAACCTTCGGCCTTCTGCTCCGGCTGGCGAATGCAGGAAAAAAAGCTCAGCAATGAGTAGCAATAAAAAACCTCAGCATTTGGCTGAGGACTGCTTGAGTGGGAGATATCGTTAATCTGCGTTTTTTTTGTTGACTTAGATGGCATGGAATTCCATGCTGCTGACAGTCCCCCGACTTCGATGAGTGCGGGGATTTTTAAGGAAAAACTTTTCGGAATGAATCCACAAAAAGTTTAATTCTTAAAGGCATTGTCAGTGCCCGCCAACCACTCGCTCAACTATAAAAGCTAAGTCTGTGGCTAATTGTAGAAGATGCGCCCTGATGAATTAACTACCCGATAGATGAGCACCCTGATGACATAACTCCCTGATGGATCGACGCCCTGATGGCTTTAGCCCCACTACCCTAAAAATTCAGGTTGGTGGATGATCGTGGACATTAGTAACACGTCACTTCTGGCGTTTTCGATCGCAAGCGGGTGTGCCTGTCTGAATTGATTATGGCAGGCAGATTTATCAGAAGACAAGTGGGCTATTGCATCAACCCACTTCTGAAAGATCGGGTTAGCCAAAAAGTGCCAATCTACGGAAATCAGGGTCATCGAACATGAAAAACAGCATCTTAGTATTAGGGGTAATTGCCTCGGCGGGCGTCGGCTTTTTCCAGGCAGGTAGCGCCAGCGCTTCTGCGATCGTCCCACAATCAAAAACAGCCAGCAGTTTGACGGTTTCCGGGAGTCATCCCGACTTCAACTACACTGGAACGAATGAGGATGGGGACCAGGAAGATGTAAAAACCGGTAAAGGCAGGAAATAATTGGCGATATTGTGTGGTTCGCCCGCAGTGCGGTTGTGATTGTAGTTGTGGTTGTGGTGTTTGTTGTCGCAACCGCCTCGGCTTGAGGTGGTTAAAAGTTGATCGCGAATATCAGTCTACCTAATCTCGGGGGTTGGAGTCAGCTTCCAAGAACGGTAAATGGGAAAATAAAGAGGTGAGGCGAGTCTGTTGGTGGAGTTTCCCGACTTCGGGACTTCCTTACCTTCTGATGTTCGGGATTCGGATCTGGCACAATCGTATTTCATATCTTAAAAATCCAATGGAAAATATTCTCGAAACTACCCGCAGACAGCGGGTATTGACCAGAACCCAGGAAAGGCGTCAGGCGACACCCAAAGAAAAACAGTTAATTCACCTGCTGGCAAATATGGCTTGCAGTTTAATTAACTATGACTACAAACACTCAAACGGGAAGGGAACTCTCGCGCCTTCGGAACGCAAGCGTTTAGCGGAATGGCACTACCTGCGAGTTCAGCAAATTCGCCGGATCGAACGGTCGTTAGAACCCGTAGCTACCCTCAAGCGCGTGTACTACAAGAGCATTCTCAGTCCGAGGGATCTCAAGTCTTTGAAATTTCTGTGGCTGGATGAGGAGGACAAAAACCGCGTCAAACGGGTCGATCCTGACTTGGACGACATCCTCAGCGAAGCTTTGGATCGGGGAGATACTTTGAAACAGCTATTTCACTCGATCGAATCGAAAGACCGAATCTTTGCGGCAACTCCTAGCCCTGGCGTTGTACCGCTTTGGGTCAAAGAGTGGGAAGATTCCGAATATGACATCAACTATTTTCCGCCTTCTTTCTCTGCATGGGTGTCGATCGTGGACGACTAAGCTGGGTAAGAAAGTCCTTTACACGCGATCGATCGCAAATTTCAGATGGTAAAGGGCAGTTGCGATTGCCGCCACCGACTCTCGACTTAGCCGGGGGCGGAGTTAGCGCGTCTGGGTGCGAGCAACCATCGGAGTACAGAGAAGTGAATCGAAGTCAGTACCGTTGTACAATGGAGGAAAACCAGGGCTTCAGCTAATAGCTGATAGCTGATAGCTGATAGTTTCCCATGACTGACTCGATTTCTACTTCTCCTTTAGACTCGGCGGCCGATACAGCCGAACTACGCTCTCAGTTG
>JBBSNU010000144.1:0-9588 GCA_038260455.1 Chroococcales cyanobacterium
ATCGCCCCACGTAGACAAAGATTCTCGCGAACACTTTGAAACCCGCACGCACCGTCGCATTATCGACATTCACCAGCCTTCTGCTAAAACAATTGACGCTTTGATGAAACTGGATTTGCCAGCCGGCGTAGATATCGAAGTGAAGCTGTAGATTGACTGATTTTAAATGCAGAAAGAAGGAGCAATGGAAAAATACATTGTTCCTTCTTTTTGTTGAAAGTGCGATCGACAGCAGTCATTAGTCATTAGTCATTAGTCAGCAGTCATTTTAGCCTGAGCGACTTGTGCAGAGCGTAGCCGAAGCAAGCCGAAGGCTAGTCATCAGTCATTAGTCAGCAATCATTAGTCATTAGTCAGCAATCATTAGTTTCTCAGTAAATCTGTATAATTAACCTAAAATTTTAACGGTCAAGAAGCGCTAAAAGAACTCATTTAAAAGTGGCTATCATCGCCGTTGACATTGTTTATTAAACAAAAACATAATTTTATCATTTTGAAAGCATGACGGCTTGTTGAAGCTGGCAGGGGTGGCTGGGAGAAGTGACGATCGCCCGCCGTCGATCCCGGAGCCCCCGCAAAAGCCCGATCGCTCCCGCCCCGGAATGACTCAAATCAGTTAAAGTAAGAAAAATAAGCGCAAGTACCGTCACCTTTGAGCGACAATGGCATCCTCTTCCTCCTCCGCAGTTCGCGAACTCCCCTTATTTCCGTTGCCGGAAGTGGTTCTATTTCCAGGTAGACCACTGCCGCTGCAAATCTTCGAGTTTCGCTATCGAATCATGATGAATACGATTCTTGAGGGCGATCGCCGTTTCGGTGTACTCATGTGGGACCCCAACAAAAACAAAGTCTCAGCCGTTGGCTGTTGCGCCGAAGTAATTCACTGTCAGCGCCTCTCGGACGATCGCATGAAAATCATGACTCTCGGACAGCAGCGGTTCCGAGTCCTCGACGCCGTTCGGGAAAAACCCTATTTAGTCGGTCTAGTAGAATGGATTGAAGACGAACCGCCACAAAAAGACCTCCGATCTTTGGGCCAAGATGTCGAACAACTGCTGAGAGATGTAGTTCGCCTCTCCAGCAAATTGATGGATCAGCCGATCGACCTACCCGAAGACATTCCCAGTTTGCCCACAGAATTGTCCTACTGGGTAGCCAGCTACCTTTACGGTGCAGCGACAGAACAGCAAACTCTTTTAGAATTGCAAGATACTGCTGCGAGATTGGAACGCGAAACCGAAATTTTAACTTCTACTCGCAATCACTTAGCAGCAAGGACTGTACTGAAAGATACGCTCAAGTAGCGAATTTGCACAGGCAAAAAATACGATCGGTTTTGCCTGTACATAAGCCAAAATTACACATAAATCATATTATTTTCAATTTAAAATCTTCCCATAGAAGATTTTAAAACTGTGAATGAACGATCGACCGCTTGGCTTTCGATCGCGCGCTACCGAATTCCATTCTTTTTAAGAACTGGTATCTATTGGCTCGGCAACTTCAAACAAGTTCGGATAGGTTCTTTATAGCATGAAATGCTTGTGTTAGAAAATCACGACCAACCGAAACCATACGATGCAGTTAGAGGCGGTCAAATGCCGCCTCCTGTCGGCGGTGTGGTACTCGGCGGGCTAGCAGGAGTTAAACACCGACTGTCGGCTTCTGTCAGCGAACATCGTATTGCGGCGCTGAAGGAAACCTTTAATTACGGCGATGCAGGCTTAAAAATAGCGATCGAGATTTGTCAAAACGAAACAGGCCCCGTGCAGCAGGCGGCTTGCGATTTAGTTCGAGAGAGGCTAAGCGCGATCGCCCGCGAAAAATTACAAGCCTTCGTACCTGCAAGCTTAGATTCAGAAACAGGGACAGATAAAACTCAAAAAATATTAAAAAACTCACCCAGTGCAGTCTCAGAAAAAACTAGCGATCGGCAGTTGTCAGAAGCACAATTAATATTTGAGACAATTTTGCAGCAAATGCAACCAAATTTGCTGCTGCTAGAAGCATTAGTATCCTCTGTCAAGCGCGAAGAATTTACCAGCGAATTGATGAATCTTTGGGATTTGTTAATCTCAGAAATTCAGGAACCTCTCAAAGAACTGCGTCAGGCTGTTGGTAGCGCTATTTCCGCCCAACTCCGCATTCAGTGGCAGTACAATCAAGCTGAATCTCAAGCCAATCAGTGGCAGCAGCGAGCTTTGATAGCACTTCAGAAAGGAGATGAAAACTTGGTTCGCCACGCCTGGGTTCGGAAGCAGCTAGAGTTGGATAAAGTGGCCGAATTAAAAATAGACTTAGACGACCAAACTGTGCGAGTAGAAACTCTCAATCGCAACTTACTGGCTTTGGAAAGTAAGATTACTGAAGCTAATTCTAAGAAAGAGATTCTCAAGATGCAGGTTCATTTTGCTAAGGTACAGGAGCAAATTAACTGCACTTTCAGCCAAATGAATAATATATTTTTCCGTCCTTAGTTGTTGGAGTCTGTGCGTTTATATTGCCTGATTTCAGACTTGTCTAATGCAAAACTGAATCGCCCCGCTTAAAATTGTTGCCTCATCTAACTTAGCGCCTTCGCGGTTAGCACCGCACAAAAATGCCCCGCTAAAATTAGCACCGCGCAAGTCAGCTTCTCTCAAATCGGCGTCCTGAAGGTTACTTTCACACAAAAATGCTCCTCTCAAGTTGGCTCTTCTAAGACTTGCTCCCCGCAGTTTTACCTCACTGAGATTTGCTCCTTCGAGATTGGCTTCATCCAAGCAAGCATCTATGAGGTTCGCTTCCATTAAGTTGGCTTTATGCAAGTTTGCCCCGGTTAAGTTGACACCAATCATTTTCGTGTCTCCCAAGTTGGCATTTTCCAGGTTTGCATTAATCAGGTCAGCCCCTGTTAATCTGGCACGAGTTAGCTTTGATCCCCTGAGATCTGCCCCATTCAGATCCGCCATCAGCAGACAAGCACTATCAAGGTTTGCACCAATTAAGTTAGCCCCACTTAGGTCTGCAGAAGCTAGAACGATGTCTTTCAAATTGGCACAGGCGAGACAAATATGAATTAGGAAAGCTTTTGACAGGGAAGCGCCTATCAAATTGGCTTCATGAAAATCTCTTTCTCCGGCTGCGTATCGCTTGAGAAGTTCATCAGCATTCATCTCGCTAGCTCCCTAAGTATTAATTACAATCATACTACTGATAGTACAGTGTAGCAGCCGAAGATTTTTAAAGTTTCCGTGTGATTTTTGAGTTCTTCTAGTGCCGATCGCACTAATGTAGAACAAGCATCCGCTTCAACATCCGTAAAGAAAATATATTCTCCGAGCGATCGCTTAGTCGGTCGAGATTCAATGCGACTTAAATTAATACCGCGACTGGCAAATACTTGCAAAGGTTTTACCAGCGATCCCGGCCGATTGGCAGGTACGCTAAAAGCTAGTGACGTGTGAGTGCAATTGGCAGGCGTTGTCTCTAGGTGCGAGGGGGATGCTGATTGGGCGGCGGATTTAATTGATGAGTCGTGGGATTTTGCAGCGTTTCCCAGTTTTCCTTTATCCGCGCCTAGTACCCAAAATCGAGTGTAATTGTCAGGATAATCATTAATCGGGCTCGCTAGCACGGGCAATTTGTAGAGTTCGGCGGCTCTTGGCGAAGAGATTGCCGCGATACTCCTATCTTCCAGGTACTGCAACGCTTCCGTGGTTGAATTGGCCGGAATCAACTCAGCCGCCGGGATAAACTTTGCCAACCACAACTGACACTGAGCTAGGGCTTGCGGGTGAGAATAAACTTTTTGAATCTCGTTAAAACTTTGAGCATTTGACAGCAGCGCGTGGGAAATCGGCAAAACCAAGGCGTGTTGAATGCGGAGTGCATCCAGCCGCCACAGGGTATCTAGCGTTACTGTCACGCTGCCTTCTATGGAATTTTCCACCGGCACAATTGAAAAGTCAACCAGCCCAGAGGCAGATGCCTCTAGTGCCTGAGTAATGGTTGAATAAGGACACAGGGTGCATTCGGTGTTAGTTTCCAGACTCAACCAATTGACATAAGCTAGAGCTGCTGTTTCTGCATTCGTACCTACAGGGCCGAGATGTGCGATCCTCTTCGAGGGCTTCGCTAACGAAATTTTCATAATCAGTGATTTTATGTTACAAATGTTTGCTTGACTCTCATCAGCCAGCAGGTACGATGAAAAAATGAGCCTGAGTCCCGAAAGCTTAGATCCGTGATTTCTCGGATGACATTGCGGGAGTGCGCGAGCTAATGCGAGACTTATGTCACCTTAAAAAGGTTATAGTTTATTAAGATATGCTTACAAATCCTATATATTGATATTTTCTCATGTATATCCGATTTAATTCTTCGCAATCCGTTGAGATCGCCGTACCAGATGAACGGGTTCCCATTCAACATTATCTGCGCCAGCCGAGGCGATTGGTGAACGCCTTAGTCGATCGCACTCGCACGGAGCAACTCAGCGATGACTGTTTCCGCCTAAAAATGCGGCCTTTACAATTTATGATGCTGAGCATTCAACCCAGAGTAGACATGAGGGTGTGGGCGCAGTCGGACGGCACAATCAATTTGGAGTCCGTCGCTTGCGAAATTCTCGGGGTGGGTTATATAAACGATCGCTTTGCTCTCAATCTTAAAGGACAGCTTGCCGCACACCACACTGGCGGGCTAACCTGCTTGAAGGGAAAAGCCGATTTGGAAGTGCAAGTAGAATTACCGCCGCCCTTCTGGCTGACACCGAAACCGATTTTAGAAGCAACGGGTAACGGTTTGCTCAAAAGCGTGCTGTTGACCGTCAAACAGCGGTTGATGCACCAGTTGCTCTTAGATTACCGCCGGTGGGCAAACAGCGAAATAAACGAAATATCGAGCGATCGCCCTCAAATATTATCTCTAGAAGGGTAATTTTGTGCTATAAAAGCTGTTAATTAATTTACAGGCATATGCAAAAAATCGGCTTAATTGCCGAAATATTAGTTAGGCGATCGAATATAGCAGTTCGAGTTAAAGGGAGCATCTCAGTTTTGCAAAAAGCATTTTTTTTATTATAGTGCGAGCGTCCCCGCTCGCGAGTTGTAGAATACGCGAGCTCGCGAGTTGTAGAATACGCGAGCTCGCGAGTTGTACAATACGTGAACTCGCGAGTTGTAGAATACGCGAGCTCGCGAGTTGTAGAATACGCGAGCTCGCGAGTTGTACAATACACGAGCTCGCGAGTTGTACAATACGTGAACTCGCGAGTTGTACAATACGTGAACTCGCGAGTTGTACGATACACGAGCTCGCGAGTTGTACAATACGCGATCGGGGACGCTCGCACTATAATGCAAAACTGAGATGCTCGCGAGTTAAAGATTGGGTATCGATCCCTGAATCCCCCAATTCCCCAATCCTCCAATTCCCCAATCTCAAATCTCAAATCTCAAATCTCAAATCTCAACTCCTCAGCTTTTTGAGAAAGGCTGTAGTACACCCAGAGTTTTATTGGATTTTGTCGGCTAGATAACGGCGGATCAGTCAAGATCGATATAAGTCTGTGCTCCTTCTTCATCGTCTTCAACGATTCCTACACCGACAGACCAAGCAGTCGATTGGTCTTGTGAAGCTTCGTCCTGTTGGCCGATAAATTCGCGCTGTGGCGGGCTGGTAACTGTATCCGGTTCCAAATTAGTCGCCCCTACCCGAATCCTGATTTTTGGGCCGGAATTGCCCAAACGAATCGTCATCCCGTCGGCGACTGACACCTGAGCGATCGGTTTATCATCTACATAAGTACCGTTAGCACCAAAATTAATAATTTCCCAGCCCTTGGGGTGATTCCACAGCTCTACGTGGTGGCGGGAAACCACAGCGCTGTAAATAATTACATCATTGTCGTTCGATCGACCGATCCGAACCACCGATGCGGATTCAAAACACCACCTCTGAACCGGGACAGACTGGATAGGATGTAGCAGAGTTAAGGTAATCACGGATGTTTTGACACTCCGCCATCAAATACAAACGAATATGCTTTAATATCAATTTTTTCGGATAAAACCGCCAAAAAATTGATTATCAAAAAAGTGGTCAGTGCGCGGCGACTTTCTCGCCCTACAGAAGTTAAGCACTTATTTATGCCGGAGTTTCTAGATAAAATAATAGTTTGTTGTATCAAACAACATAGGTCTTTTCGAGTTGCTAACATTTTCCTTATTAATTCAATACATATACAATACAATGCTTTGAGCAGCACTGTAATTCCTGGCACCCAAAGCCTCAATATCCCAAACCAAAAATACCGATCGACCTTGTGGGGGCGGGTCGCCCCTAAAAATACGATCGGTAATTAGTAGCCTCGGGCACGCGGCTGAACTTCAGAACAAATCCGACTCCGGCGGCTCCGGTGTCGGCGAGGGCGATACAGATTCCTGCCTTTGTCGCTTCAATTCTGCTACTTTTTCTTGAGCCGCATCCCGGACTTCTAGAGCTTTATCTTGGAGTTTTTCCGCCAGATTTTGAGCGCCCCGCTTCACCCCGGCCACATTTAGGAGAGTTTGGTCGTAATCTTCGTGTAAAAACTCTGCTACCAGACCGAGTTTTTTGTGCAGTCCCTCAGCGTACTGTACCGGTTCCGACACAACAGCCTCTGAGACGATCGCCCGTTTGCTGCCGATAGTCGAAATCGCCCCAACCGGCAACAAGTAAATCCCGTCTAAAACGCCGCGCCAGCCGCTCGATTTAAACAAGTAATCGGTAACAGAACCAGTCGTGACATCAAATAGGTAGTCAACCACCGTACCCGCCTTATTTCCTGCGTCCGTGAGCACCTCAAGCCCGATCGGACAAACAGCTTGTTCCGGCTGATGCAGTTCCGGCAGTTCCGGGTTAATAGTGACAAAAACATTTTCGCCCACAGTATCCACTTGCGCCCAAGCGAACCAGGTTTTTTTGTTTCCCAAAAGTCCCGACTTGCAAGTAAAGCCGATCGCCCGCTGGGAGTGAGAATCGAGCCAAAGCCGGTCTACCCTGCCGACCTCTTCGGCAGTTCTGCGGTCGATCGTGCGACGGTTTAGCAGTTCGCTGCGCTTAACAATCTGTTGTTGCGATCTACTCATAAATAAACTCCTGAGTGGCTACGAGAAAAAATGTCAGTCGAAGCGTCGATTTTAGATTTTAGATTTGCGATCCGCCAGATGAATCACCACAGTAGGAACAAGCGTCTAAAATTTTGGGATCGACTCTCAGCAGTATCGGAGGTTTGCAGTCATTTTTGAGCTGGAGCCAAAGATACCGATTTAATACTCTTCTTCCGAATAATTTGGAGTTTTTTCTGCCTCCGTTAACTCATCCTCTTCCCTGGAAGTGCCAACTTCTTTTTGATCGCGAAGAGGAATCGTGATCAGGGGCGCGCCCAGGGAGGGGCCGTGAATTGCCTTAACATCCCTTGGCTTGACGCTAGGAATTCCTAACTGGACTGAGGGCTGATTTGGATCGACATTGATTTGAATTTTCGGGCCCGATCGAGCCAAGTGAACGATCAGACCGTCTACAATGGGAACCTTGGCGATCGGCTTACCATCGAGGTAAGTGCCGTTGGTACCTAAATTGATCAGTTCCCAAGTTATGCCGCTGCGTCGCAATTCGATGTGGCGACGAGAAACCACAGCGCTAAAAAGAACGACGTGGTTTTCGTTCGATCGCCCGATCCGGACGACCTGCTCGTCATCAAAGATCCAACTGCGGACAGGTATAGACTGGAGTGGATGTAGCAAGGTCAGCTTAATCACATTGGCAGCATTGAGTTTTGGTAGAGCGCCTCAAGATGCGATTTTAGATTTTAGACTTTCTCTAGCCCAATCCAAACTCGATCTAAGAGATTTGAAATAGAAACGTAACCAGGTCTCCTTTCCCCAGAGAGATGCGGTCTCCCGCTCGCAACCGGTGCCGGTTTCCCTTTGGCAGAGAAGTATTGTTAACGTAAGTGCCGTTAGAACTGCCTACATCTTCTAGGTAGCAAGCATCTCCCTCCACCCGGAGATTTGCGTGTACCCGAGAAACAATCTCAGAATTAGCAAATCCAGAAACATCAATATCCGGCGGCACTAAGTCATTTGGCTTGCCTATGTGAACCACAGAAAGACTGTGAGGCAATTCTATCGGCGTATTTGTCTGAACGTGTATCAGGCGCGCCGACTGCTGTTGCAGTTGAGTTTTAGCCACACCCACTGGCTGTGGGGTGGGAACCGGGGGAGAAGTATTTACTGCTGTTGCCACCGATTCAGTTGTAACAGGAACCGAGAGCAAAGGCGGCGGATCTGGAATTGTAGGAATACTGGCGGGTGTTTTTTCTAAGTTCGGCCCCTCATCTGGAGTGACAAGAGGTTCCATTGCCATCAGGGGTGCGGTGGGCGCTAAATCCGGCACCGGTGGCGATACCACTGTCGGTTCTACCGTCGAGGCTGACGGTACTGTCACCTCAACTTCTTCTGGAACTGTGGAACCCGGACGCAAGTTAAAGCCGCACTGACCGCAAAATGCTGCATCTGTCTGAACCGCTGCACCGCAGTTCGAGCAACTTGCGGTAACGGGTAAAGGCGTGTAGCAAGCCTCGCACTGGCTGGCCCCGTCGGGGTTCTGGTGATTGCAATTGGGACAGACAATCATCGATTTCTCCTTGCTATCGGCCAGATTTTCAAATCAGCCTCATAAAAAATATTAGGTATACGGTCAAATTTTAACTTTAACAGCCACAATTCTTATAAAAAGAAGCATGGGAAGCGGAAAACTCAGAGACTTTAGTCCTGAGATGCAAGCGAGGCGAGGGACTTCAGTCCCCTTTAATCTTTCTTGAATCCATTCCTAAAACTACGGGAAATTTCAGTAATTGTGGTAGATTGTAATAGTCAAGGTTAAACTCCTTTGCCATCGTGAAACAGGGACTCAGACACACCTTTAGGCATAAATTCGGGACAAAGAGCAGCGAAAACTCTTAAAACAGCTAGGGGCTTAATACAGTCCCAAAACCAGAAAACAAAGAATTTTTTCATTTGTTAAGTAGGGTAGGGCATACCCAAACTCTAGGTCAATATCCTAGTACGCTTTTGGAGATAGACCCTCTTAGGGTGGCTGCGAATCAGGCTCGTTAATTGGTAGGATTCTACGGTTAAAAGGTCTGAGTATTGCCGAAAGGACGTAACGCTTAAAGGTCAGTCGCTGAATTAAGAATCTCAGTGGTTTTAACCCGCTTGAGTGTCAAACTGCTTAGCTAATACTAGCAAGTCCGCTCACGCCGTGACGTTTGCGGTGATTGGCGATCGTCCGTGAGTGATACTGTTGACTATATTGGCATGGCACGGCGCAAGCTGTCTAGGCTATTTTACCGCTTCGCCTGCGGCCGCATCAAGCAGCCACCAAAGTTCGCCTTCTGGTTGAACGAGTCTGGCCGGATATGTCATGGGGTCGGCTGCGGGGGCAAAAATTTGAGCTAGGGCCGGTTGTTTGCTGGCTCCTGCGACTATGAAGATGACGCAGCGGGCGCGGTTGATTAAGGGGACTGTAAAGGTGATGCGGGGTTCACCGTCTTTGTTGCCG
>JBBSNU010000145.1:0-9574 GCA_038260455.1 Chroococcales cyanobacterium
GCAATAAAATTGATTGCAAGCGAGGAATTGATTTTTAACTCCTCAGTCTTTTGTTGGTGGCTAATTTGCCGGAACTGGCTCGAAAAAGGCTGAAAAGAAACACATTTTAGCCATTGAGAAGGGCGGAAAGCTGCTGTAATGTTAATGGGAAAAAGGTAAGGGGTAAACAGGTAAGAAAGCAATCGATCGCCCTTGACGCAACTCTGTTGAGAACCGCTCTCTGAAAAAACTGGTGTGAAAAACTCAAGATGTCAAAGAATGCGGACAAAAGGGTTGCGAGCACATGAATAACAAATTTAAGTAAAAAAATAATCTGACAAAAAGCGACAAAATCGAGTATAATTGGATTGCGAAATTGCGTCGCAGCGGAAAAATACTGTTGAAAAAACTAAATTTATTAAAATAGACAGGTGCAAATTGAGGAGAGAAGGCGTACCCAAATTGACTAAATATTTACTGATCGGTTCGACAAAAGCTTACAGCGGCAAGTCCGCGATCGCCCTGGGGATGGCACTCGCACTCCGGGCAAAAGGCCTCTCCGTCGCCTACGGCAAACCTCTGGGAACCTGTTTCAGCTCGGAGGGAGCTGGAACCGAGGAGGAAGACGTGCGGTTCGCGGTAGAGACGCTGAAACTCTCAGAAAGTCAGATGCCCTCAACACTGCTGTCTTTGGACGAGGAGACGGTTCACAAGCGTTTGCGGGGAGAAGACAAGACAGACTACCGCCTGTCTCTGGCGCAATATTTGCAAGGCCCCAAGGCAGACTTGGTACTGTTAGAAGGCCCGGCTAATTTGGAGGAAGGCACTCTGTTTGACTTGTCTTTGCCTCAAGTAGCTGAGGCAGTTGATGGCTCTGTGCTGTTGGTGACGCGCCCGATCGATCTTTACATAGACGATTTGCTGTCGGCTAAACGGCGTTTGGGCTCGCGCTTGGCTGGCGTTGTCCTCAACGACGTGCCCTCGGACAAACTCGAATCGATCGCGACGACAGTGCGGCCTTTCTTGGAGGCTGCGGGTATTCCAGTTTTGGGAATGCTGCCGAGAAGCGCTTTGCTGCGGAGTGTCAGCGTCAAAGAATTGGTGCACCAATTGAAAGCTGAGGTGCTCTGCCGTCCAGACCGTTTGGATTTGATGGTGGAAACCTTGACAATTGGCGCGATGAATGTTAGTTCGGCGATGAAGTATTTCCGCAAAGCGAGAAATATGGCGGTAGTCACCGGGGGCGATCGCACGGACATTCAGCTCGCGGCTCTGGAAAGCTCGACTCAGTGCTTAATTCTCACAGGCCACTTGCCTCCTTCTCCTCTGGTAATCGGCAGAGCAGAAGAAATGGAAATTCCAGTTTTGTCTGTAGATTTGGATACCCTAACCACGGTAGAAATTATCGACAGCACCTTTGGCAGCGTGCGCCTGCACGAACGGATCAAGGTGGACTGCGTTACTCAGCTAATGGCAGAACACTTTGACTGGGACAGCACGATCGCATCCTTGGGTTTGGGATCGAAAGTCCATTAAGCAGGCCGCCGGAGTGTAAGAAGGCAGAATTTTTTTGAAGTAAAAAATAAAAATGGAAAATTCTTATACCAATTTAATCAATACTTGCTATAGATGAAGTCCTAGCCCCCCCTTAATAAGGGGGGGTTGGGGGGGTCAGACATAGCACTTATTTGGCGTCATGGTATTAAATTCTTAATTTTTCAGGAATTCTACCTTCAGCTACGGCTGCCCAATGCCTCTTGGCTCCCTCAAATCTCGCCATCCCCCAGTCAAATCTTGTAAATGTGCAATTTTTAACTGGTTTTTGGCGGCAATTGCTAGGGAGTCTGCTAAAATCCACAACGTAGTTTTATTTAATTTAATAAATTCTTTGAGTCAATCTATTGAGCTACCCAGAGTTGATGATTTTTTACAAGAACTTGCGGCGATCCAGCAAACCAGCTCCAAGCGGATTGCTCTTTTGGGTTCTCGTCACGTTCCTATTACCCACCAGCAGCTAATTGAGATGCTGAGCTACGCCTTAGTTCTGGGAGGCAATCAGCTCATCACATCTGGCGCTACTGGCACTAATTCCGCCGCGATTCGGGGGGCAATGCAAGCAGATCCTAATCTGCTGACGGTGATTTTGCCACAAAGTATGAGCCGCCAGCCGCGGGAGTCTCGCGAGCAGCTAGAGCAAGTGATACATTTGGTGGAAAATCCCAAAAATGATAGCTTGTCTCTCCCGGAAGCAAGCGCCATGTGCAATCAGGAGATCATTTCTCGCTGTCAGCAACTGATCTGTTTTGCTTTTCACGAAAGCCACACTTTGCTGAAAACTTGCCAAGATGCGGAAGAACAGCGCAAAGTGGTTACTCTGTTCTATTTTGATTGAAATGCGAGGCGGATGATGCTGTTGGGATTGCCTGTGTCGGTTATTCTGCTTGATTGTATTGCTGCTGCTGCGGCGCTGGTTTATGCACCGTTTTTGGTGGTTGCCCTCGCTCGCTTGCAGCTAGGCTACGACCAAGCAGCCCCGCGCGCTATGTTTGAGAGGTTGCCTGCTTACGCTCAGCGGGCAACTTGGGCGCACCAAAATTCGTTTGAGACGTTTATGCTGTTTTCAGCGGCGGCTTTGATGGCTTTTGTGACGGGGGTAGATTCGGAGGCGGCGGGTTTGGCTGCGATCGCTTTTACGATCGCCCGGTTGTTGTTTTCCGTTTTCTATATTCTGAATGTGCCTCTGGGGCGATCGCTCATGTTTGCGATTAGTTCTTCCTGCACAGTTACTTTATTCTATTTCAGTTTGATGGCTGTTAATGGCTAATTGTTATTAGTCAGAAAGAAGAAGGAAGAAGGAAGAAGGAAGAGGGAAGAAGGAAGAGGGAAGAAGGAAGAATATTTTAAATTCCCAATTCCCAATTCCCAATTCCCAATTCCCAATTCCCAATTCCCAATTATCCATTACCCATTACCAACTACCAATTACCAATTACCAATTACTAACTTATGGCTGCTAACTATTCCTTTGATATTGTCAGCGAGTTCGATCGGCAAGAAGTAGTTAACGCTGTTGACCAAACAGTGCGGGAAATTATAAGCCGCTACGACTTGAAAGATACCAAAACCACCGTCGAATTGGGCGCAGAATCGATCGTTGTCAACACCGACAGCGAATTTACTCTCGATGCGATTCACACTGTTTTGCAAACAAAAGCCGCCAAGCGGAATTTATCTCTGAAAATTTTTGATTACGGCAAAATTGATCCGGCTAGCGGCAGCCGCGTCCGTCAAGAAATTAAACTGAAAAAAGGACTAACTCAAGAAATCGCCAAACAGATTACTAAGTTAATCCGCGATGAATTTAAGAAGATTCAAGGTTCGATTCAAGGAGATGCCGTGCGGGTTTCTGCTAAAGACAAAGATGATTTGCAGTTGGTGATTCAACGCTTGAAGCAAGAAGATTATCCGGTAGCTTTGCAGTTTACAAATTATCGGTAAATTTTTGCAAGCTAAGTATGGGATTCCCAGTTGTGCGATCGCCTCTTTGAGTGCGATTGAACTTGCCTTGCACTTGCTGGGATTCAAAAATCTTGCTTTGTTGCAAGCTGATACTGATGCTGGCTATATATATGCAGCAAATCAACTTGTATATCGCTTTTGCAATAGACTTGAGTACAATCAATATTCTCAGCATTTTGAACAAATCGATTCAGCCAAGCCTCAAGGTAGTTATGAAATAAGGGTTTGGAAGCTATCCTACAGTTGCATTACTTTTTGGAACTGATATTACGCACAGCAAATATATGAGCCATGAATTGCGATCGCCCCTCAATGCTATTCTCGGCTTTTCACCATTGATGGTACACGCTAACAACCTCTCCTCTGACCAACATCAAAATGCGGGAATCATCTATCGTAGTGGTGATGATTTACTAACACTAATTAATGTACTCAATTTATCGAAAATCGAATCAGGTAAAACCACTATAAATCCTACAGGCTTTGACCTACATCTGTTGCTGAAAAATGTAGAAAATATGTTAAATTTACGAGCTAATAATACGGGCTTAAATTTGCTATTCCAGCGAACAAAAAATGTTACCCTGGCAGGAGAAATTCCCCAAACAGAAACTCCTTTGATAAAATCCCTGACAAAACTTGCCAGTCAATTTAAGTTTGAGCAGATTCTTGATTTAGTAGAACCCCTGATAAGCAATGTCTAAACTACTCAGATCCGTTAGTATTTTTCTCATTACCTGCTGTCTGCTATTTGCTTGCCATTCTCCAATACCAACCGAATTAAAACGCCCTCCCTTGAAAGTAGGATTTACCTTTTTTGTTGGCTATTATCCAGTTATCATTGCCCAAAAAAAAGGATTCTTCAAAGCACAAGGAATAGACGTGGAAATAACTTATAAAGATTACAGCCAATTGGATCAAGCAGATTTCAGTGCCGGGAAGTATGATGGTGTTGGATTCACTTTGGGAGATTTTATGATCTTGAGTGCCACAAATCCTGATATGCAAACTGTGATGATTGTAGATGAAACCACAGGAGCAGATGTGGTAGTCGCACAATCACAAATTAAAACCCTAGCTGACTTGAAAGGGGAAAATCTGAGCGCAAATCTAGGCACATTTAGTGAAGTTTTTGTCACTGAGATGTTGAAAACTGCTAACTTAACCAGCGATGATGTAAATCTAGTCAAATTCGATGCTTCAGAAGTTCCCCAACACTTAAAAAGCAATGACATCCAAGCAGGACACACTTGGGAACCCTATCTTTCTGAAGCCATAAAATTAGGAGGTCACATCCTATTTACCAGCAAACAAACTCCTGGCTTGATTTTAGATGTGGTTGCCTTTCGCGGTGAAGTAATCCGCGAACGTCCTGAAGATATTCGTGCATTTATTCGAGCATGGCTGCAAGCCGTGACCTACTGGGAAGCAAATATTGAGGAAGGAAACGCTATCATTAGTAAAGCATTAAAGATTCCTAGCACTACACTATCCCTAGAGGGCATAAACCTCACTAATCTTGAGGAAAATAAGAAATTTTTTGACTCTGGCAGTAGTCAGTCTATCTACAAAACAGCTAAGATATATACAGATTTTTTTATTCGATCTGGCAACGTTACACGCATTCCCGATCTCAAAACTTTGTTTAATTCATCTTTCTTATCTCCTCCTACTATGCGCCCATGAATCACTCACTTTTAAACAGTATCCGTACCAAATTAATCGTATCATTTCTCATGGTTGCTCTCATCCCTTTACTGTTGTTAGCTTATCTGAATAAACAGACAACAGAAAAGGCACTAACTGACAACGCACGACAAGCTTTATCTGCTGCAGCCAAGGAAACTGTTAACAGAATAGATGCGTTTATTGATGCTAATCTCAATGCCGTGCGCGTAGAAGCGATTTTACCAGGTTTATCTGCTTACCTGGGCCAAACGGTCGAACAGCGAAAGGATAGTCCTGAAATGCGGTTAGCAACAGCAACATTAATCCGTCTCAGTCGTAAAGATATGCTCAATATTCTCTCTTACGCTTTGCTAGATCTAAATGGACGGAATGTTTTAGATACGAATACACCGGATATTGGTCGAGATGAATCCAGTCAAGATTACTTTAGAGAACCGCTGCAAACTCAGCTACCTTTTGTCTCTAGTATGAAGCGATCGCCAACAATTCCCGATCTAATTCAACTGTTTTTTAGTAGTCCTGTTCGTAATGCCAACGGAAAGATACTAGGGATATTGCGAGTATCCTACAATGCCACAGTTGTTCAGCAATTAGTAACTCGACAAACAGAGCTAGCCGGGGCAAAATCATTAGCAATTCTTTTAGATGAAAATTATATTTATCTAGCCCATAGCACGACACCTAAACTGCTTTTTCAATCCCTTGTCCCTCTGTCGTCTGATGTGGCAAATAAACTACAAATAGAAGGGCGTTTGTCAAAAATTGTGACTAAAGAAGCTGCTACAAATTTACCCAAAATCAAGCAAGCATTAGATACCAAACAATCCTCTTTAATAGCATCATTTACGGGGAATAATAATCAGGCAAATTTGATCGCGATCGCTCGTTTACAATATAAACCTTGGTATGTGCTTTTCGCACAACCGCTAGCTGTGGCTCTAGCGCCTGTGAAAAAGCAAATTCGTGATGCACTATTCTTATTTACACTAATCGCTGGAGTAGTAACAATCATCGCCGTTGCCATTGGGCAACTACTGACGAAGCCATTAATTTATCTCGCTAATATCGTAGCTGAGTTTACTGCGGGTAACTTAAATATCCGCGTTAAAATTAACTCAAAAGATGAAACAGCTCAACTGGCACGAGCTTTTAATAATATGGCAGGACAGTTACAAACATCTTTTGAAACTTTGGAACAACGGGTAGAGGAACGAACAGCAGAGTTAGTCATTGCCAAAGAAAAAGCCGAAGTAGCCAATCAAGCCAAAAGTACATTTATTGCCAATATGAGCCACGAATTGCGATCGCCCCTCAATGCTATTCTCGGCTTTTCGCAATTGATGGTACGCGCCACAAATATTCCCCCAGAGCAATATGAAAATGCCGGAATCATCTATCGCAGTGGTGATTATCTATTAACACTAATTAATAATGTTCTCGATTTATCGAAAATTGAAGCAGGTAAAACCACCATTAATTCTACAGATTTCGACCTACATATCTTGCTGAATGATTTAGAAGATATGTTACATTTGCAAGCTAATAATGCCGGATTGAATTTGCTATTCCAGCGAAGTGAAAATGTTGCCCGCTACATCTGTACCGATGAAGTAAAACTGCGTCAGGTTTTAATTAATTTACTCAGCAATGCCATCAAATTTACCTCAGAGGGTAACATTACTCTCAATGTCTTTCAGGGAGAACAAGAAACCACAGATGTTTTTAATTTGCATTTTCGGGTGCGTGATACTGGGGTAGGTATTGCACCCGCAGAATTGCCACAACTCTTTGATGCGTTTAGTCAAGCGCAAGCAGGAAAAGAAATGCAGGAAGGAACGGGTTTAGGTTTAGCAATTAGCCGAAAATTTGTGCAATTGATGGGGGGAGATATTTCGGTAAAAAGCGAATTAGGAAAAGGTACAACTTTCTCCTTCTATATTCAAGTAAAATTGGGGCAGAAAACCAACAGCAAGATTACAGGAGAATATCCCAGAGTGCTAGCACTTGCTCCCGGTCAACTTAGCTACAAAATTCTCATAGTCGATGATAAATCTATTAATCGACAATTACTAATTAAGTTGCTCAGTCCCTTGGGATTTGAGGTGAAAGAAGCTAGTAACGGACAAGAGGCGATCGCAATTTGGGATGAATGGGAACCTCACCTCATCTGGATGGACATGAGGATGCCAGTGATGGACGGCTACGAAGCGACAAAATACATCAAATCTACCACTAAAGGCAATGCTACGGCTATAATCGCGTTAACCGCGAGTGTGTTGGAAGAAGAAAAGGCGATCGTGCTTTCAGCCGGTTGTGATGACTTCCTTCGCAAACCCTTCGTTGAACACAGTATTTTTGATGCACTAGCTAAGCATTTGGGAGTCAAATATATCTATGCAGAAACAAGAAATCCAGTCTTGGATGATACAGAAAAAATTCCATTGACATCGGAAGATTTAAGCTGTATGAATCAAGAATGGATTAGTCAACTATACGCAGCGGCACTTGAGGCAAATACCAACGTCGTGTTACAAGTCGTAGGAGAAATTCCCAAAACAGAAACTCGTTTGATAAAATCCCTGACCAAACTTGCCATTCAATTTAAGTTTGAGCAGATTCTTGATTTAGTAGAACCCCTGATCAGCAATGAATCTTAATTATAAAATCGAAAATAAAGGTAATATTCTAATTGTAGACGATCTTCTAGAAAATCTACAATTACTAAGCAATGCGCTCCTTAAACTCGGCTACACTGTTCGCAGCGTCACCAGCGGGCGGATGGCACTGAAAACGGTGAAGGTAAAGCGACCAGATGTGATACTTTTAGATGTTAAGATGCCCGAAATGGATGGTTATCAAGTCTGTAGAACTCTCAAAGCTGATGCAGAATTACGCCAGATTCCAGTGATTTTCATTAGTGCTTTAGATGATGTCTTTGACAAAGTAACCGCCTTTGAGTTAGGGGCTATAGACTACATCACCAAACCATTTCAAATCGAAGAAGTAGTGGCGCGTCTGGAAAATCAGTTAACCATTCAACGCCAGCAACAGCTTCTGGAAAAAGAAAATATTAAGCGCCGGGAAACAGAAGAGGTACTGTATCAATCGAGGGCTTTACTTGCTAGTGTTTTGAATAGTTCCCTTGATGGTATTGCGGCAATGCAGGCTGTTCGTAACCCCGAAACAGGGGAGATTGAGGATTTTCGGTGTTTAGTTGTCAACCCCGTGATTGCTAGAGCTTTTAAACGCAGTCGTGAAGAGATGATTGGCAAATTGGTACTAAAAAAGTTTTTGACTAATATTGATCTAGAACTATTTAATCGCTTCGTTAATATTGTCGAGACGGGGGAATGTTTAGAACATGATTTTTACTATGAATCAGGAAAATCTTGCTGGTTTCACTTCGTAGCAGTCAAGCTAGGAGATGGTTTTTCCGTTACTATCCGTGATATTACCGCCCGCAAACAAATAGAATTGGCTCTGCAAGATGCCAATCAAAAATTAGAAGAACTGGCAAATCTAGATGGTTTGACTCAGGTGGCTAACCGTCGCTGTTTCAACAATCGCTTTCTAAGTGAATGGCAACGCCTAGCGCGAGAAAATCAGCCACTTTCTATAATTTTATTGGACGTTGATAAATTCAAATCCTACAACGACTACTATGGTCATCTGGCTGGCGATGATTGCTTAATTAGGATAGGGCAAACATTACAAAAAGTAGTCCGTCGTCCCACGGATTTAGCAGCGCGTTACGGTGGCGAAGAATTTGTGATACTCCTCCCGAATACGGATTTAGAAGGAGGGATTAAGGTGGCACAAAACATTCAAGAAGAAATTCACAATCTGGCGATTCCCCATGCAGAGTCTGACGTGAAGGAGCTCGTCACAGTCAGTTTGGGTATTGCCTCACTCATACCAAAGCTGGAGGTTCAACCAGATACACTGGTAGCCTCTGCAGACAAAGCTTTGTACGATGCTAAACAACAGGGGCGCGATCGCTGGAGTACAAATTGTTGAAAAAAGATAGGGTTGGCTAAAAGAGAAATATAGCCTTTCGATCTCTCATATGAGGTACGCGAACGGCATAGGGCATAGGGCATAGGGCATAGGGCATAGGGCATAGGGCATAGGGCATAGGGCTATCCTCACCACGCTTGAGAACCGCTATAAGCCAATACGGTTCACTTAAGACTATTTATGCCCCGGAGATCCCCCTAAATCCCCCTTAAGAAGGGGGACTTTGAGAGCATTCTTGTCCCCCCCTTTTTAAGGCTACCGTGTACACACAAGTGGATTATGAGCTAGTTTCCACCCCAAAAAGATGGATTCAAATAGCCGGAGTCCGTGAACCAGGGTAGGCATTCCCGGAGGTCTCTGAGAACTATAA
>JBBSNU010000146.1:0-9572 GCA_038260455.1 Chroococcales cyanobacterium
AGCGTCCCCGCTCGCGAACGTAGTGATTAGTGCGAGCGTCCCCGCTCGCGAACGTAGTGATTAGTGCGAGCGTCCCCGCTCGCGAACGTAGTGATTAGTGCGAGCGTCCCCGCTCGCGAACGTAGTGATTAGTGCGAGCGTCCCCGCTCGCGAACGTCATTAGTGCGAGCGTCCCCGCTCGCGAACGTCATTAGTGCGAGCGTCCCCGCTCGCGAACGTCATTGGGTGAGAAACCGGGTTTCTATGAAATTTTGTGTTTAGTCACGAGAAATCTCGAAAGAAACCCGGTTTCTGAGGTTATTGCCATTTTTTGAGGTTATTGCCATGTTTATTTGTGGTGGGGCCTCGCTTCATAAAAAATATCCCACAATCCTGTAGGGGCGGGTTCGCAAACCATCTATGAAACTCACAAACAATCTCATAAACCCGCCCCATCTCCGCCATTATTTACATCAACATTTTACCAATAAATTCATCGTACATTTTTATTGTTGGTGGGGGGGGGCGGGTTTATAATATTATTCATTTTTACCATAAATGGTTGGTGAACCCGCCCCTACAGGATTTGTATCGTATTTTTTAAGGCTGGTTAAAAATTACCAATTACCAATTACCAATTACCCTGATGCTATATTTAGCCCAAGTACAAAAGAAGGATATTTTAAGTGAGATAAGTCTGCAATTGCTGGCTTGTCAAAATGCTGATGAGACTTGGGCTATTCTTCCCGAACAAACGGTCTTGATAGTGCCGCCCAATTGTTACCAAAATGTGTTAAATGAAGGAATGCTAGTATTAGCAGATATTGGCGAAAATCGCAACATTTTGCAGGTTCAAACCGCTACAAACTGGGTGCTAGAATTAGTTAAAAAGTATTTAGCCACAGGCTTTACTCCCGATTTTTTGCAGCAAGAAGCCCAGAAAGCAGAAGAGTGCCGCCAATCTCTCACTTTGCAAAGTCAAGAATTGTCTCGCAGATCGATCGAACTTGAAGCCCGCCGCGAACAAATTCAAAATTTAGAAGCCAAACTCCAGCAGGAAAAACAATTGCTGGAAAGCGAAAATCAGCCCTCCGAATAGAATTTTGATGCGCTATAACAAAGTCCGCCGGCGCGGACTGATATCGAAGCAATATTGCCTGCGGCTAAAGCACTTTTGACTTTATCCAAGCGGCGGGGAGACACAGCAGTTTCTGAGAATTGCTGACATAAGCCCGCTTCTGGAAAACATCGTACTGATTCCGTTCGATCGCATTTAAGATTCTGCTGTACAACATCGTAGCAGCCCACACTGTCCAGCGGATATCGGGACTCAAAACTTTGATTCCGGGCTCGGCGCTGGCGTATAATTTGCGAGCTCGCTGAATTTGAAACTTCATCAACTCCCGCCAGCGGTTGTCAATCACACCGTTGAATAAATCTTCTTCGGTGTAGTTAAACAGCGCTAAGTCTTCTAAGGGCAGGTAAATGCGGCCACGACTGGCGTCTTCTCCGACATCGCGCAGAATGTTAGTTAACTGCTTGGCTATACCGAGGGCGATTGCTTCTTCCTTGGGAATTTTATTTCCCCAGTGCCAATTCCAGTTAGCAGCCTGGTTAGATTCGTCAACGCCCATCACAGACATCGACATCAGCCCGACAGTACCCGCTACTCGATAACAGTAAAGATTGAGCTCTTCAAAAGTTTCGTAGCGACTGCGGTACAAGTCCATTTGCTGGCCCGCAATCATCTCTCTAAACGGCTGAATGTCGATCGGGAAACGAGACAAGGTATCCACCAAAGCCACGTCGTAATCGTCGTGGGGATGGCCCGCAAACAATGATTCTAGGCGTTTTTCCCACAAATTTAGAGTTTCAGGGGTCGTGGCCTCAGAACCTGGCCCGTCTACGAGTTCGTCGGTGCGGCGGCACCAAACGTAAATCGCCCAGATAGCCCGACGCTTGGCTTCGGGCATGAGTTGAGTGCCTAAATAAAAATTTTTGGCATAACTCGCTGTGACTTGGCGGCACAATTCGTAGGATTCTTCCAAAGAAGCCAGAGTTCTCATGCACTGGAGTTTTGACAGTTGCAGCATCCGAGAATAAGAAATTTAAAGATTAGAACTGACATTCCCCCGTTGAGACAACGGGAGATTCTTTTACGTCTTTAGGACTGACGCATCCGAACCGAGAAACCTGGTTTTTCAACCGAGATTGAGGGTTTTCAGCAAATATTTTGGCTAAAAACCCGGTTTCACGTCGCCCGCGCGCAAATCCCAGTATTTATGAAAAATTCTTAATTTTTCATTTGTTATTGGCTGTTGAAATAGCCTGCGCTGTCAGCTTACCAGAAAGCACAGCACCTTCCATACTCGCAAGATAACGCTGCATCGTATAATCCCCCGTTAGATAGAAATTGCTAATGGGAGTGGTTTGGGTGGGACGGCACTCTTGACGGCCGGGAGTGGCTTTGTAGACGGAACGTGGGGTTTTGACTACGTGATATTTGAGCACTTTGGCGGGTTCTGGGATTTGGTCGGGAAAGAGTTTTTCTAACTCGACCATTGTGGCTGCGACGATATCTTCGTCAGACTTGCCTATCCAGTCTTTGGCCGGTGCGAGTACCAGTTCCAGCATGGATTTGTCTGGATTGGCATATTCGCGGCAGGTGTTGCTCATGTCGGCGTAGACGCTCAGCAAGGGCGATCGCGAGAACAGCAAGTGGTCTATATCTGTTAACTTGCGATCGAACCACAAGTGTACATTAATCACCGGTACACCCTCCAAACCTTCGAGCTTTTTGAAATAACCCATTTCGGCCCAAGGTTTCGGCATCATCAACTTCAGCGGGTCAACCGGCATCGCCGAAACGTAAATATCAGCCGTCAGAACTTCTGACTCTGCCCCTTTGACACCCCGAATCTGGAACCCGCGCACCGTGTGGTCATCATTGAGCAAAAACTCACCAATGGGTGCATTCAGCCGAACTTCGCCACCGCGTTCAGTTATGTAGTCTACCATCGGCTGACACAACCTCTCCGTAGGGGGGCCGTCTAAAAAAGCCATTTGCGAGCCTTTTGTCTCTTGCAAGAAGCGGTTGAGGGCTGTCAGCAGAATGGTTGCAGATATTTCGTGGGGGTCGATAAAATTCAGCGCCTTGGACATGGCGATGAATACTTCTTTTTCGACTCTGGGGGGGACATTTTGCTTTTTCAGCCAGTCGGAAAAGGAGTATTTGTCCATTTCTTCGACGTATTTCTGGCCCTGAAGTATCGCCGGAATCAAACCGAGGCCGAAACTGATTTTTTCGCCCCAGGTGAGCATATCGTTGTTTCTGAGGATAGCCACAAGGCCGTTGAAGGGAGCCGGAATATTCGGAAAGTCAAAGCGCGAATAGGTTCCGGGTGTTTCCGGCTGATTGAAAATCATCGAGTGCTGTTTCCATTGCAGCCTGTCTTCGATGTCAAGTTCTTTGAATAGTTGGAGCATATTTGGGTATGCACCAAAAAAGATGTGGAGGCCGGTTTCGTACCAGTCGCCGTCTGCATCTTTCCAGGCGGCTACTTTGCCGCCGAGTACGTCCCGACTTTCTAAAAGGATGGGGGTGTGGCCCGCATCGGTGAGATATTTTGCACAGGATAACCCTGCTAGGCCGGCTCCGGCGATCGCAACTCGCATTTAATACTACTGCCCTCTGTTCGCTTCGCCTTAATTATACGTTACAAGTCGTTACATTTTCTAGACAATCTGTGGGCCGGACACGGCAATGCCGTTTCCCTACCCGGAATCTGACATTTTTCACCAAATCTGTGGGCCGGACACGGCAATGCCGTTTCCCTACCCGAAATCTGACATTTTTCACCAAATCTGTAGGGACACGGCACTGCCGTCTCCTCGAAGGCCGGACACGGCAATGCCGTTTCCCTACCCGGAGGCTGACATTTTTCACCAAATCTGTAGGGACACGGCACTGCCGTCTTCTCTTCTCTTCTCTTCGCGCCTTATTAAGTTTTGCTATCATAAATTATCAAAACAATTGCTTAAAAAAGTTAAATTCATGGCACAAACAATTCAAGCTAGAAATGTTGCAATAAATGATTTGGAAGCCCAATTCAAAATTGAGTGGGTTGAGGATGACCAATTCTTTCGGGAGTGGCAAGATGATTTGCCAGAAATCACTGATGCTGAAAAGCAGCGACTGGACAGAGTGAAAGCAAGTTACAGGAATTTGCTCAAACATCCGCCACTTCTAGAAAATACAGTCAAAATGGTCGTACTGTCTCCGCTTTTAGATTTAGCTGATTTTTATCTTGCTCCTTTTCACGTTACTTCCGAAAAATCTGTAGAAATTGTTGACGAAGATGAAGGACTAATTGTCAGGGGACAGTTGGATGTTTTGGCTTTGTTTCAGGAGTTTTGGGTAGTAGTTGTCGAATCTAAGAAAGCGGCGTTTTCTTTGGAAGTCGGTATTCCGCAGTTATTAGCTTATATGTTAGGTAGTGTGACGGGCGATCGACCTACTTATGGACTATTAATGAATGGGGCAGATTTTCTATTTGTCAAATTAGTTAAGGGGGAAACACCGCAGTACGCTTTTTCTCGGAAGTTTTACATTTTCAATCCTGGAAATGATTTGTACGCGGTACTGAGTATTTTGAAGCGTCTCGGTGAGTTGAATGTTGGCAATATAGTTTAGAAAGCGATGCCACGCAACGGCGAATCAGAAACCGGGTTTTTCCCACAATCTTGCGCTTTCATCGAAAAACTAGGCAAAAAACCCGGTTTCTCGGCCACGCAACGACAACTCAGAAACCGGGTTTTTTCCACAATCTTGCGCTTTCATCGAAAAACTAGGCAAAAAACCCGGTTTCTCGGCCACGCAACGACAACTCAGAAACCGGGTTTTTCCGACAATCTTGCACTTTCGCCCACAAAGGAGGTTGGTTGGGATTCGGGCTCGGGCAGGCCGGGAATAGGGATATATCTCCAATTACCACTAAACAATAGGTACATCGCACCCGCAAACACGATACCGCTAACAACAGCAGCAGTAATTTTCCAAACACTGTAGGGACGCTCGCCTTGAACTTCAGCGGTGCGAGCATTAACTATTACTTGATATTGCTTGTTTTGATAGCGATAGGCACACATCCACACAGGTAGCAAAATATGCTTAAAAGTGATAGCATTGTAATCTGTAGAAATGCTGTGAACCCGCTGCTCGTCACCGCCGATATGTCTACAAACATCGAAGTGAATAGTACCGGCCATGACATTTTTAGCAGCTTCAAATCCTTGAGGGAGAGAAACTTGCGATCGCTGTGCTTCAAACCCAGCTAAATAAGATGAATTGTACGCGCGCAGCGACTCCTTGAGATGCCAAGGTTCTAACTCATCTAGGTGAGGGCGTGAAACTGAAGTTGTAGCGGGAATCAGAATATCGTCAAAAGTGCGATCGACTCTGCCAGAAGCAGGCCACCATCTGGTATGCCGCACTTCGCGGGTTTTAGTTTCAGTTTCACCCTGCGAGTTTGTTTCCGTATAAGTTTCAGTCACGTAGTAGTGTTCTCCGCGATCGCCCTTATAGTAACTCACCGTATAACAGTCGTAAGTCCAAAACGGCAAATAAACCCCTTGAATTTTCTCCTGTTGCGCTAGGGATTGCAAAGCAGAAGGAGCAAACCAGCGGTTGCTAAGCCACTTCTGAATGCTTTCTCTGGCCTGTTTATCAGTAACTTGAAAAGGGACAATTCCCTCTGGGTGTACGCTAGGGCTGGCCTTTGCAGGTTGCGTCACAATTGGAGAAGCGCAAAACGGACATTTCCCCGCTACTTTCGGCGGTTCAAAAGTAATACTTGCTCCGCAATCATTGCATTTTACTTCTAAGGCTGTTGTTGATAAAGTTGTCAGCGTCGTTTTGTCTGGTTTTAGATATTGTTCGTAAGAATTTTCTTGTACTTCTTCGGCACTTTGAGGAATTGCATCTTCCCAGCCGCAGTAAGCACATTTTAGCTTTCCTGCTTTGGGGTTGAACTGTAAATAAGCGCCGCAGCTAGGACAGGGAAAACGTTTAATAGCAGCTTCAGAATTATTCATAATAGTAGTTTATTTGTGAGGTAACACGCAATAGGTAATCGGTAATCGGGAAAGCGTACCGATTACCAATTACCAATTAACTAAATAGGCAAACTTTTACGCTGCTGGTGGGGGAGGCGGCGGCATTGTAGCCAATAAAGATGCTAATTCCGGCACTTGCGATGCTAACTTCCAGCCGTCAAAACCAGCCCGCCAAACCATTACCTGATGTGTCAAACCATTTTGCAGAAGTTGATGCAATTCAAAGGGCCCTAATTGTTGACTGTTTGGGGCAATGTACCACTGAGTTTGTGTTACTGGCGGCGGTGGCGGCGATGCTGGCGATGCTGGTGACTGCATCATATTTGTCATTTGCTGACCCATTGCCATTCCCATGCCCAATTCTAATGCTTGATTGCCGCCGCTGGGATTATTTGCTGATGCTTCAATAGCGTTAGCAGCTTGATATTGGGTATATTGCTGCATATTTCCCAGAAGTCCGATCGAGGCTCGTTTGTCTAGTGCTGCTTCAACTTCAGCCGGCATTGAGATATTTTCAATTAATATCTGAGTTAATTCTAACCCGAACTGCTGGATATTTGGCTGTAGGGCAATGCGTATTTGTTCGCCCATTTGTGTGTAGTTGGCTGCAAAGTCCAGCAGGGGAACGCGGGAATTGCCAACCCAATTGGCAAAGGCACTGACTATTGTGTTGCGTAGCTGTTCGCTAATTTCATCTACTTGAAATAGTCCGTCAGTGCTGATTAGTTGTTTTAAGAGTTGTTCTGGATGGGAAACTTTAATGTTGTAGGTTCCAAAAGCCCGCATTCGCACTGGGCCGAGTTCTGGATCGCGGATAATTACAGGGTTAGCGGTTCCCCATTTCAGGTTGGTAAATATCTTGGTGTTAAAAAAGTAAACTTCTGCTTTGAAGGGAGAGTTGAAACCGTAGGGCCAACCTTTTAAGGTGCTCAGAACGGGTAAGTTGCGGGTGTATAGTTCGTGCATTCCAGGATCGAAGACATCGGCAACTTGGCCTTCGCTGACGAAGACTGCGATTTGTCCTGGTCGTACAGTTAGTTTAGCACCTTGTTTAATTTCGTTTTGGTGGCGCTCGAATCGATAGGCAATGGTATCGCTGGTATTGTCTAACCATTCGATGATATCGACAAATTCGCCGCGAATCTTGTCAAAGAGTCCCATAGATTTATTTTGAGTTGTTGTTCAATTTTAGCTTCAATAGGAGCGATCGATGTTCCCGATCGCCATTGTAAAGTTTTTAGGTGCGATCGCCATTACACCATAAAGCAGCCGAGAGCGATCGCCCCTTGACTCCCTCAATCCCCTCCCAGCAATGGTTTCCCTCACAATTCCGGTTCAAGGCCGGCCGATCGCAATTGAGCGCGCAATTGCTCTAATTCTTGTTGGGCGCGATCGGCTCTTTGCCGCTCTTGTTCTACTGTTTCAAAGCCCGTCAACAGCAGATTCCCTGCACTATCCCACCAGCGCAGCCAAGGTAATTCAGCATTTTGATACCTCCCCTGCCAGATGCCCAATTCCACTCCTAACGGTTGAATGGGATAATGATTGCGATCGTTTGCCGGGACTAAATGATAGCTATTATCTACTAAATGGTAAACTTCAACACTCGCCTTTGTCACTTCATAAATTCCGTAAAATGCCGGACGGATGACATTTTCATAAATCCAGAATTTACCGGGCTTAGTTTCCTGTTGACCCGATCGCAATAAAGGCGTTCTGTCCCGTTCTTCGGCACCATTGCCAGATACAAATTCTAACACAATTAACGGCGCTAAAAATTCTTGCCACATCACATAAGAACGGCGCAATTGACCGTCAATTGTGGGCGGAACGTTGGGAACATAAAACCAGTCTGGCGCTTCTGCACCCCGTTCTAGCGGCTCTGTCAACCGCCAATAAATGCCGCTGTCTTGACCGATACAATAGTTACCATCTGGATGAATTTTTTGAAAGACAGGAGTAATTGAATCGGTTAACAGAATGCTTTGGGGAAGTTCTTGAAAGTTTTTCACAAAAGTGCCGTCGGATTCTGGTAGTTGAGTGTGGTCTGGCCAGCCTGTGGGGTTGTTTTCTACATCTAGGGTGAATTTCATAGTTTTATTTAGATTGCAGTCATTGTTGCGATCGAGCTTTTGATTTTGATTGTAGGCTAACTCGATACATCTGAGTGGGTGGGGGCGGGTTTATTTAACCTGTTTGCACCCTTTAAGGCTATTGGTGAACCCGCCCCTACAGCTTATTAAGAAAGGTGCAATATCTGAGATAAATCTAACTCATGGCTCTATCTCCCAGTCCTCCAGGCGCAAACCCTCAACGCGGCTGAACTCGCGGGTATTGTGAGTTACCACGATTAGGTTGTTGGCAAGAGCAATAGAGGAAATCAAAAGGTCATTAGGGCCAATTGGTGTCCCAGATGCAGCTAATTTAGCGCGGATTTGACCGTAAATTAGGGCAGACTGGTCATCAAAGGGAAGAGATATAAAGCGATTCAAAAAATCTTGCTGTTGGGCAAGCGATCGATCGGGATTATTGCTTCTCATCGATCCATAGAACAGTTCAGCTTTCACAACAGAACATACTGCGACATCTTGTGAAGGTAGAGCCTGCAACCTTCGCAAAACTCCAATCGATCTGCCGTTCAAGTAACCGATACAGGTATTGGTATCCAGTAAATAAATCACAGCAATTCCTCTCGCTCTTCATATTCCCCTTGCTCCCCTCGGACTAAAGGTTCATCCTGAAAGCACCCGAAAGTTCTCTCAAAAAAACCGGGTGGCCAGCCTAAATCTTCCGGTTTTTTAGCCTCAGTTGCAGGTACTATGGGCTGGAAAGTTACAATAACTTCCAAATCTGTATCTTTCATACCGACGGGGACTTGCAAATGCAACATCCCGTCCGCACCGACGCGCGATCGCACTTTAATACTTTGCATAATAATTAACCCGCTAAATTTGCTTTCTATTCTAGTTTAAACAGCTTAGGTTGCGCCCTTTCAACGCAACCCAACACATAATGCCGGGGTTAACGCAATATTCCACCTACACGCGCCTGCAACCCGCCGCGCACGCCCATCCAACCGCCGCGCAAGGCCCTCTCGTGAGAGAACCGCCCGCAGCCCCGTGGCTCGACAAGGTACAATAAATGCGATCGTACTTAACGCTTATATTTAAAAGGCTAGACACAACGCCACAGGAGATAACAGACGCATGGGTAAAGTAGTTGGCATTGACCTCGGAACGACAAACTCAGTAGTAGCCGTCATGGAAGGCGGCAAACCGGTTGTGATTGCCAACGCAGAAGGGATGCGGACAACTCCTTCGGTGGTTGCTTTCACCAAGGAAGGAGAACGCCTTGTCGGACAGATGGCCAGACGCCAAACTGTTCTCAACCCGCAAAACACCTTTTACGCCGTCAAACGGTACATCGGACGCAAATATACCGAACTGACTCCAGAAGCAAAGCGCGTCCCTTACACAACT
>JBBSNU010000147.1:0-9569 GCA_038260455.1 Chroococcales cyanobacterium
GCGACAAAATTACGCCAAGTTTTATTGGAACGGAGTTTTTCCCTACATTCCAGCAGCTTTGAACTACTTGGAATTAACCCAGGGCGGCAAACAGATTATTGCCAACCTCTACGCTAACGTGTTTCAGGTAGAACACGCTGAGCCGCTCGCTTTCAACAAAACAAACGCTCAAGAATTAATCAAATCTCGCAGCAACGGCAACTTGAACGGCGAACACAATAGCGATCGCCTTCAACCTTCCACCACCGGGGATAACAAGAAATTTAGCGAATTTGCCGATCTAAATTTGTGAGAGATTTATTGACATAATTCAGCAGCTATAAACGCTAGTCATAATTACAACAAATGGTAAATTTTTAGCTGCTGAATTTTTTATTGAGTTATAATATAACCAAGGAATGACAATTAAATAACTGTTACTTACTCGTTTGCTAGTTTGCTCGTTTTGCTCGTTACCATGCTCTGCCTGGTAATGCAGATCCAGAGGCTCTGCCTCTCTTTACCCCACCACTTTTGAAGAGAAAAAAGTGTAACAAATGTTTAAATTATTAAACTTTTGTTCCTAAGAAATCGTTGTTGTTTAGAGAGAGTTAAGTGATGGCAACCAACAACATAGAAGTCGTTTTTAGCTTTGATACAACTGGCAGTATGTATCCTTGCTTGACGCAAGTTCGCCGGAAAATCAAAGAGACGGTGACAAGACTGCTTGATGAAATTCCTGGCATTCGCATTGGGATTATTGCTCACGGGGACTATTGCGATGCTGGCAGCACTTACGTGACTAAACACCTCGATTTGTCAGGCGATGTCGCCACGATTTGCAATTTTGTTGAAAATGTAGAACCCACTGGCGGTGGCGATGCTCCCGAATGTTATGAATTAGTCTTGCACGAAGCTCAATCACTTTCTTGGACTCCCACTAATTCCAAAACATTCGTACTAATTGGCGATGACATTCCGCACGCACCCGCTCAAACTCCCCAAAAACTTAACTGGCGTCAGGAAGTAGATAAGTTAGCACAGATGGGAATTGCCGTGTACGGCATCCAAGCTCTCAACCGTCCCCATGCCACTTTATTCTACAAAGAACTAGCCGAAAAATCTGGCGGTTTTCACCTCAATCTCGACCAATTTTCCTACATCACAGATTTCTTTTTAGCAGTTTGTTACCAACAGTCTTCTAACGAACAACTACAAGCTTACGAACAAGAAGTTGTCAGTCAAGGTCGCATGAGTCGCGGATTAAACAAGATGTTTGATACCATGCTGAAGCGGGAAGGCGTTGCTGTTTACGAATCAGCCGAATTGCGCGCTGTCAAACCGGGGAAATTTCAGATTCTCGAAGTAGATAACGAGATTTCAATTAAAGCTTTTGTTCTGGAGAATGGTTTGGCTTTTAAAACCGGGCGCGGGTTTTATGAATTTACCAAAACAGAAACTATCCAAGGCAAAAAAGAAATTGTGCTGATGGAACGTTCGACAGGGGATTTATTTGAAGGAGAAGCGGCGCGAGAAATGTTGGGTTTGCCAATGGGGGAAACAGTTCGTCTCAAACCGAGCAATCTAGAAAAGTATGCGGTTTTTGTGCAAAGTACCTCGGCTAATCGCAAGCTGATGGGGGGAACTCGTTTCCTTTATGAAGTTGAAGATTGGGATCGTTAATTGATTTTAAATGTCCCAGCTACAACCGCAGAGCGGCAGAGATAATGCTAAAATTTCTATGGTTTGTGTTTGTCCTACGCATCTGCGGTTAGAAAATATACACTTTTAAATTAATATGCAGCCCGAAATTCAGCAGCGAGTTAAACAGTTGAGGGAGCAGCTACAGGAAGCTAGCTATGCTTATTATGTTCTCGATGCGCCGATGATGCCTGATGAGGTGTACGATCGCCTTTATCGAGAGTTGCAAGAGTTAGAATCAGATTATCCTGAATTGATTACTGCCGAAAGTCCGACTCAGCGCGTGGGAGAAAAGCCGGCTACTCAATTTTTTAGCGTCAAGCACAATATTCCTCTCTACAGTTTGGAAAATGCTTTTAATTTTGAGGAATTTGCTAAATGGCAGGAACGCTGGCAAAGGGTAGCACCTCCCCTAACCCCCGCTCAAGATGGAAATGCACCCCCCCTAACCCCCCCTTGTCAAGGGGGGGGACAAGATGGAATTACGCCTCCTCAAGATGGGATTTCACCCCCCCTAACCCCCCCTTATCAAGGGGGGGGACAAGATGGAAATGCACTCTCCCTAACCCCCGCTCAAGAGGGAAATGCACCCCCCCTAACCCCCCCTTGTCAAGGGGGGGGACAAGAGGGAATAACATCTTCCATTAGCAATCAGGAAAACAGGGAAATTACTCCCCCCCTTAGCAAGGGGGGGCTGGGGGGGGTTTCCTATGTTTGCGAGTTAAAAATTGATGGTTCTGCTTTAGCGTTAACCTATGAAAATGGGATTTTAGTTCGCGGTGCGACGCGGGGAGATGGGATTGCGGGAGAGGATATTACTCAAAATGTCAAGACTATTCGCTCGATTCCTTTAAAACTCAATTTAGATAATCCGCCGCCTGTTGTGGAAGTGCGGGGAGAGGCTTTTTTGTCTTTGGCTGTGTTTGAGGAAATTAATCGGGAACGGGAAAAAGCGGGGGAACAATTGTTTGCTAATCCTCGGAATGCGGCGGCGGGTACGCTGCGACAGTTGGATTCTAAAGTTGTGGATCAGCGGCGCTTGGATTTCTTTGCTTATACTTTGTATTTAGATGAGGGGAATGAGGGTAACACGCAGTGGGAATCTTTGGAGTTGTTGCGAAAAATGGGGTTTAAGGTGAACCCCAATCGCAAAGTTTGCTATTCTTTGGATGAGGTGTGGCAGTATTACGAATATTGGGATATTGAACGGGGAAATTTGCCTTACATGACTGATGGGGTTGTTGTTAAGGTTAATCCGGTTTTGTTGCAAAAACAATTGGGTTTTACTCAAAGATTTCCGCGTTGGGCGATCGCACTTAAGTATCCGGCGGCAGAAGTGCCTACAATTGTGGAAGCAGTCACTGTGCAAGTAGGGAGAACCGGGGCTCTGACTCCTGTAGCGGAACTGAAACCGGTGCAGTTGGCTGGAACGACGGTTTCGCGGGCTTCTCTCCACAATAGCGATCGACTTTCCGAGCTAAATCTCCACATTGGCGATACTGTGATTGTCCGAAAAGCTGGGGAAATTATACCAGAAGTTGTGCGAGTTTTAGAAGAACTTCGCCCCCAAAATGCTCAACTTTTTCAAATGCCTAGTTGCTGTCCCGAATGCGCGCAGCCTGTGGTTCGGGAAAAAGGGGAGGCGGTTACTCGCTGCATCAATACGTCTTGTCCGGCAATTTTGAGGGGTTCGCTGATTCATTTTTGCAGCCGGGATGCTCTGGATATTAACGGTGTTGGGGAAAAGTTGGTGCAGCAGATGGTTGATAGCAATCTGCTCTATTCTGCGGCGGATTTGTACGATTTGACTGCGGAAAGATTGATGGGTTTGGAACGCATGGGTAAGAAGTTAGCAGAAAAGTTGGTAAGTGCGATCGCCCAATCGAAAAATCAACCTTATTCGCGGGTACTTTACGGCTTGGGCATCCGCCACGTCGGCAGTGTCAACGCTCAATTGCTGACAGAAAGGTTTGCAAATGTGGAAGAGTTAGCCGCAGTATCTGCCGCTGCGATTGAGGGCGTGTACGGCATCGGCCCGGAGATTGCACAATCGGTTTCTCAGTGGTTTCGAGTTCCGGCAAATCAAAGTTTAATCGCACGGTTGAAAACTGCGGGATTGCAATTGCACTCAGAAGTTAAAAGTCAGAATATAGCAGGCATAAATTTACAATTTGCTGGCAAAACCTTTGTCCTGACGGGAACTTTGCCGACTCTGAAACGAGATGAAGCCAAAGATTTGATTGTCAAAGCTGGAGGAAAAGTCACTAATTCTGTTAGTGCTAAAACTGATTATGTGGTTGTGGGAGAAGATGCCGGTTCAAAGTTGGAAAAAGCTCAATCTTTGGGAATTAAGCTCCTTTCGGAAGCTGAGTTATTGGAACTGCTATTGAAATTATAAATGATTGGGAAAAGTCAATACATCTCTCCTTACTCTTTCTCTGCGGCCTCTGCGGCCTCTGCGGTTCAAAAAAAAGCTGATTCATTCAGCCGTTTTCAAAAGAACATCGGCAACAACGTTAGTGCTCTAGGTACAAAATAGCCCATCGCGAATTGTGCAATACCTCAAAAGGCATAGAAATCGCGCTCGCGCTCGATCAATATACATACTTCCCGGGCGCTAGTGCCTTTTGAGGTTGCCAGTACAGACGAGTTTTGCTAAAATTTGAGAGAATTTGCAAGAGCGCGCCATCGCCTCCGTCAATTCCCAGCAAATCCCAAAAATCAGAGGAGCTACGTGATGTCGGAAATTCCAGAACAAACACAAACAAATTTGCCGCCTCCAGAAATAAGTTCCGAAACCTCTATTTCTTGGACGGACAACTTAAAAAGTAGCTTGGGAAATATCCTGGGCAGTTGGAAGGTTAAAGTAGGATTAGCAGTGGCCGTACTGTTTGGAGTGTTGCTATTTTGGTTTTACTGGCAGCACATGATTGCAGTCGTAGGTATGAATAGTTGGGCGAGTCGATCGGGCGCTAGAGCGATCGAATGTATGGTAAGAGATACTAATAACGACCAGTATGTAAGTTGCAGCGCTCTCCTCGACCAGCAAATTGTCCCTCTCGAATGCAGTTCTAGTTTGTTAAACATCGGTTGTCGCGTCAATTATGGCACCGCAGCACCTAACGTGAAACAGGGAGGGGGCAGAGGTTCTGCTTCTTGATAATTTTTGACTCGCTCTGAGGTCAAGACTGATACAATCCCCGACAGGAGTCGCGGTGAGAAAAAAAGTTTGGACGTTAGTTCGTTCAAGCCTCCAGATTCATCTGTGGGGTTGTATTTAATATCTAAAATTTAATGGATTTCCTCTAAAAAACCTGTTCGCAGTCAGGAGTTGATTCTTCATCAAAGTCGCTGAAAAGTAGCGAAAAACTCCATTACAGCAGATTCCAGGTAAATGAAGTAAAAAAATTGTTATCTGTAGGGGCGATACCAAAAACAAACATCTTGCAAAAATAGAAAAATACGCTGAAATCATCTGCGTCAATCAGTTGCATCTGCCCGATATCTGCGTTTTCTAGATAGAGCCCGTGACTTCTGCAACCAAAGTCTATTCGCTGCAAATAGAGTGGGTTGGCTGTGATTGTGTTTAAAGATTGTGCAGAAAGTGCGATCGTATTTATCTATCCTATTTCTATTCCTAAAAACTCCTCAAGTGAAATGTATGTGTTTAATAACTATGATTTATGTAGAAACAGTTTTTTTATACGACTCAGGCGCAGGTGATGAAACGAAAGTTTCTTGTTTTCACTTGTACTGATTAACTCACGCAATTACCTTAAAAAACCGGGTTGATGCGTTCGGAACTGCTGGTAAAAATACGAGGCGGAATCCTAGGGTTAGGAGTAAAAAATCACTCAGTATATTAGTCAAAAATACGCAAGTATCGATCGCCCGCAGCCGCCGCTTGCTGAGAGCAGCGAAAAACAGGCTCAAATCCCTACTCGCAGCCGCAGCCGCACTCTTCTGCACGCCCGCGAACAGCTTGCATCCCGCTTCGATCGCTGGTCGAACAGCCGAGTTTTTCTCGTAAACTTTATATTTTTTTGATTAACTTTACCAAAACTTTATAAAGGTTCTATCAAAAATACATAATATTTTTGATAGAACCTAATATTTGCAAGTATTGCAGTCAGTTTGAGACCCTTGCCGACCAAAATAAATGTAGTAGGTTGGAAATGGAGATGCGATTAAAATCTTGCTGTTACAGATTCAAGTGTGGCACATGGAGTGTCAGTGAAAACTCTTAGAACTACAAGCACTGATTTACTCAAAACACACCTAAGTGATATCCGTCTGTAGAGTCACTGCTGTAAAGTTTATTTTGCACCTATGACCATCGTCCTAAATATCGCATAAGAGGCGATCGTCTATTCCCGTCACGGGAAAAGTGCGTTTCCCGCCTTACTACTTAACAACATTGGAGGAATCAGGGTTATGACTACCTTAACGCTAGTCAAAAAAACATCTTTTACGATCGCCAGCTTGGCAACCACAATCTTGCTCAGCATCTGCACGCCCGTCCAAGCTTTCATGTTTGGCACAAACGGCATCCAATTCGATGAAGATACAAGCATCAACTTTACCTTCGACGAATCACACGGCAGTTACCAGTCCAGCTTGTGGGTAGCCCAAGCTCAGTCAGGAAACACAGGATACAGCAACATCGCCAGACTGTTTTACGAGCTTCAACCCTCAGATAACGGCGCAGCCGATGAATCGAAGGGAAGTTTCGGCAACGCTGTCACATCTGACAACGGCTCCATCACCCAAACCTTCAAATTTTTGGGAAATCAAACTTATGCCCTGCTGCTGTGGAGCGACAGCGGTACCGGCAAACAATTCGAGCAGTACGCCTCCAGCAGCACCTTGATGAACAGCCCCACATGGTTTGCCGCCAACACCCAGTTTCGGAGAGAGGACTGTTTGGTGACGGGCTGTCAGCAAGCCGTATTTGGCGACTTTAAGCTCGACTACAACTCCAGCGACTCATTTACCAACATCAACGGCGGTAAAGGCCCAGAGCAATATTCATTGCTGACAATGGCCCAACTGGCTCAGGGTACAAAAATCTCCTTCGACGATGCCGGAGGAAATAACGACGCTGACTTCCAAGACTTCATCGTTTCAGCCGAGGTAGCTCCCGAACCAGTCACGGTGTTCGGCACTATGCTGGGGCTCGGGGCTTTGGCTGCGGCTCGCGGGAAAAAAAAGCGACAGCAGCAACCAGAAAAATGACTTTTAACCAGCTCATGCAAATCTAAATAGTGAGTCTGTTCAGTGGTACTGTGAGAAATAGCATTTCTAAATGTTAAGACTTTTTCCACAACGGGAAAAATAGCATCCTAACAAAGGCACTATTCATGGTATCCACCGCAACAAAAACGAACGTAGGCTACATCACCCAAATCATTGGGCCGGTTGTAGACGTAAAATTCCCAGGCGGCAAACTGCCCCAAATCTATAACGCTATTACGATCGCCGGCAAAAACGAAGCAGGTCAAGACATTGCCGTTACCTGCGAAGTTCAGCAACTGCTCGGAGACAGCCAAGTGCGTGCAGTTTCCATGAGTACCACCGACGGCTTAATGCGCGGTATGGAAGTAGTAGATACCGGGAAAGCAATCCAAGTTCCCGTCGGAATCCCGACTCTCGGCCGTATTTTTAACGTCATCGGCGAACCCGTAGACAACCTCGGCCCGGTCGATACTTCCGAAACTATGCCCATCCACCGCCAGCCGCCGGCTTTCACGGAACTAGAAACCAAACCTTCGGTGTTTGAAACTGGGATCAAGGTCATCGACCTCCTGGCTCCCTACCGTCGCGGTGGCAAAATCGGTTTGTTCGGCGGCGCAGGCGTTGGCAAAACCGTGATCATGATGGAACTCGTCAACAACATCGCTAAGGCTCACGGCGGCGTGTCCGTGTTTGGTGGTGTGGGCGAGCGCACCCGTGAAGGTAATGACCTTTACAAGGAAATGATCGAGTCTGGGGTTATTGACGAAAAAGACCGCAGCAAGTCGAAAATTGCCCTAGTATACGGTCAAATGAACGAGCCGCCCGGTGCTCGGATGCGCGTGGGCCTGTCGGCTCTAGCGATGGCCGAATACTTCCGCGATGTCAGCAAGCAAGACGTACTCTTGTTCATTGACAACATCTTCCGGTTCGTACAAGCTGGTTCTGAAGTATCCGCTCTGTTGGGTCGGATGCCTTCGGCTGTGGGATATCAGCCGACTCTCGGTACAGACATGGGCGACTTGCAAGAACGGATTACTTCGACTACCGAAGGTTCGATTACTTCGGTTCAAGCTGTGTACGTACCTGCGGATGACTTCACTGATCCAGCGCCGGCTACGACTTTTGCTCACTTGGACGCTACAACTTTGTTGTCTCGCGGTTTGGCTGCTAAGGGTATTTATCCGGCTGTTGATCCGCTGGAGTCTACCTCCACAATGTTGCAAGTTAGCATTGTAGGCGAAGAACACTATGGTGTGGCGCGTCAGGTGCAGTCTATTCTGCAACGCTACAAGGAATTGCAAGATATTATTGCGATTTTGGGTTTGGATGAGCTGTCTGAAGATGACCGCTTGACCGTTTCTCGTGCTCGCAAAATTGAACGTTTCTTGTCTCAACCGTTCTTTGTGGCGGAAGTGTTCACCGGTTCCCCCGGCAAGTACGTCAAGCTGGCTGATACCATTAAGGGCTTCCAAATGATTTTGGGTGGCGAACTTGATGATTTACCCGAACAAGCTTTCTATTTGGTTGGCGATATCAATGAGGCGATCGCCAAAGCTGAAAAAATGAAGGCTGAGGCTAAGTAATTTTAGTCATTAGTCATTAGTCATTGGTAATGGGTAATGGGTAATGGGTAATTGGTAATGGGTAATGAGTTATTGGAACTAACAAATAACTAATGCCCAATGCCCAATGCCCAATGCCCAATGCCCTGTTTGGCCAATGCCCGATGCCCAATGCCCAATGCCCAATGCCCAATTACCAATTCGCTATTTATGACATTAACTGTGCGCGTAGTGGCCCCAGACAAAACTGTTTGGGATTCTAATGCTGAAGAAGTAATTCTGCCTAGCACCACAGGCCAATTGGGTATCTTGACTGGTCACGCTCCGATGTTGACTGCTTTGGATACCGGAGTGATGCGCGTCCGTCCCGGTAAGGAATGGGTGTCTATTGCTCTGATGGGCGGCTTTGCAGAAATCAAAGAAAACCAGGTTACTATTCTGGTCAACGGCGCTGAAAAAGGCGAAACGATCGACAAAGAATCTGCTCGTACTGCTTACACCGAAGCAGAAGCTCGTTTGGACAAGTCTGCTAGCGGGAATTTGCAAGAGCAAATTCAAGCTAAGCAAGCAATTAAACGCGCGCGAGCTCGTTTCCAAGCTGCCGGCGGCACGCTTTAGATAAGACGGCGGTTGAAACCGCGTCTACAAAAACAAAGTCCGCCTCCGCGGACTGAAGAAAATAACGTAATTTTAACCGCCAGTTCTTCAACCCCTCTGAGTTCGGGTTTTGTTTGTATAAACGCGGTTTCAACCGCCCGGTCTTCTTGTATAGACGGCGGTTGAAACCACCCGGTCTTCTAAACTCCGGCCTCGGACAATAGCGATTGCATTGTTTCCCAAGATAACCCCTGCTGAAGATAGCGGGGGTTATTTGGATTGTAGGGACTCTCCAGCCGATCGACACTCACAATCTTTGCTCCCTCCGGCAAAACTGGAACCTCTGGATCAAAAGCGGTCGATCGCACCAGGGAGCTAGAAAAGCCTTTAAAAATAGCAATTTCGTCGAATTCGCCGTCAATTTGGGCTTTGACGATTAACACTTCGTGCGATCGGGCGATCGTGTATTGTTCCAAACGGCGAGCAATAGAGTCA
>JBBSNU010000148.1:0-9529 GCA_038260455.1 Chroococcales cyanobacterium
AAAGTCTTGAACTACCTGCAATACAGGGGCTTTAATGCCTTTGAACTTTGGCGGCAGTGGCAAACAGAAGAAGATGATGAGTAAATTGTAGGATTTGGTACAATACTGTTCACTTAAGATATTTACGCCCCGGAGATCCCCCTAAATCCCCCTTAAGAAGGGGGACTTTAAGAGCTTTCTTGTCCCCCCCTTTTTAAGGGGGGTGCCAGGGAGATATGTCTTAAGTAAACCGTATTGGGATCTGGTAAATCAATTCGCCCCCGAAATAGGCAAGCACAACTGCATTGCTGCCCGGGGGAGAAATGCTAATTTATAAGTTTTTGTAAGTTTATGCCCGATCGGGCCTGCTCAATTAACCGGGTGCATCTGTGTTCTGCATTTGTAGTGCGAGCGTCCCCGCTCGCGTTGGTGTATAAGCACGCGAGCGGGGACGCTCGCACTGTGAAAAAACATCCTTTTTGCGAAAATGAGATGCTCCCAATTAACCGCAGGCGCTAACGGTTCGCGCCCGAAAGTCTGCAGCCTTCAAGCGGACTAAAGTCCGCACTACGAACCTGGTTTTTTGTGATAATCGACGGGATAGGATCTCAATCCTCAGACTTGCTGGAAGAAGATTCGTACATCTGTCGGTGTCTGGCTAAAAGCAGGAGATATTTCTCATTGGTTTTCGCCAGCATCCATTTGTCTTTAAAAATGGCGGCGGATTCTGCTTTCACCGGATCTGCATCTAGGGGTAAAATATCTTGGCGAGCGGCGGTTTGCTCTGCAACAGACTCCATTTTTTGAGGGTTGTGCTTGTATTTTCGACCGCTTTTGTGGTTGGCGTAGCGGCGCGATCGAGTATACCCCATTTGCAAGAACTTGCGCGCCATGTCCGCTCCCACAAAATCTTCGCGATCGAGATACTCTAAAAATAATGAGTAAATTTTGCTGCTGGACTCCCTGGCAATTTCAGGAGTCTTAAATCTCCAGAAAGGCAGAATTTCTCCTTTGTAGGGTTCCACCAACAGCACTCCTTGTTCTCCTTTCCCCACGCAATAAAGTTCTGGGTGCTGTCGAAAGTCGATGTTCTTAAAATCCAAAGAGTAGTCGAACTGCTTCATTGGGCGTTTTTTGTCGTATCTGGGATTATAGAAGCCCGTGGTTTACCTTCGTCTGGTTTGGTATAAACCCAGGCCCAAGCAATCAAAACGGCTTGAAAAGGCAGCCTGAACCAATACACTAATGGGTTGTCGGGAATCCCTTCTATGGGTATGCTGTTGACGGCTTGATTGATATTAGCTGGAAACACGGCAATAAACAAGGCAATTAACCCCCACGCCGCCGCTCTGCTGACTGGCGGAACTAACAGCCCAATCCCGCCCAAAATCTCGAAAAAACCGCTGATATAAACCAATGCTTCCGGGTAAGGAAGCTGGGGCGGCATGATTCTGATAAAGGGTGCGGGTACTGCAAAGTGCAGCACGCCTATGGTACTGATAGCTACTGCGAGGATGATTCGCCAAATTTCTTTTTGAGCTTTCATGGGAAATCGGTAATTAATAATTGTTAACTTGCGGCGAAAACGCTTGCAAAAATTCGCTATCTGCGATCGAGATGATAAGAAGACTCATACCAATTTCATAAAGTAGCGCTAGATCTTACCCCCCCAACCCCCCCCTTACTAAGGGGTGGCTCAGACTTCATCAATAGCATATCTTTAGAAAAATGGTATCATGCACAAAAAATCAAGCCCTCCGGGTTTTTCTAGTCTTATCGGTGGCTGTAACAATCTTTCGTAGAAAAACCTGATTTCTCGATAAGTCCGAGAAGTTTTCCCAGCCCAAAACTTGAGGAAGCGGGATCGAATTGAAGGTTCGCAGGTGATGGCCGAAAACAGATAGCGCGGGTTTTGATAACAAGATTTTAATCTCTAGTTCCTGAATGCTGCCTCTGTCTTGGGGTAGTAATATCCTGTCAAACCAGGTTCGTAGTGCGGACTTTAGTCCGCTCATTTGTTGCGGACTTTAGTCCGCACTACGAACTCGAACTCGGTCAATCGACCGGACACGATATAAAATCGACCTTGGTTCGGGTTTGGGCCCACTGAGTGCGCTAAAGAAGCTGGGGATTTTCTCGATCGACAAATCCGCAGTAGCTTAACATTAGATAAATCCTTTAGTTCGCGGACGCACGGGCTAGCCAGAAACCGGGTTTTTTACCCAAATATTTGGTTCAAATCCTTAATATCCCGAAAAAACCCGGTTTCTTTAGTTTCTTGGCGTTAGTTTTATCCTTGAGAAAATTGATGAGTGCGATTGCTGCTCAATTTGACACCACAAACACAGAATGCGATCGCAGCCCCGCGCTCAAAACCCTTATTTTATCAGTCATTCCCAATTTTCCAATTCCCATCTAAAATCTAAAATCTAAAACTTGTACTGAGCGAAGCCGAAGTATCTAAAATCTAAAATGGTATGGCTTGCAGGCGATCGCACCTAAATACGAGTCATTTGTCAAGGAATTTTAAAATTATTTAATATTGGAGCTTTGAGAATTATTTGTAGAGGGAATTATAAAACGCACCGTAATTAAAATGACCGTCTAAATACTGTATTCTCTCAACTTCTGGTGAGATGTTAGGATGGATCTAACGCTCGAATTTGCTAAAAAGTCGATCGTCCTAGCAACGACGCAAATCCTTCTACTTGAATAAAAGATTGTCACGCTGGGAGGCAGGAACTTTTTAGCCACCACATGATTCAAAAAGATTGAGCCTCCCAGCGCTGTGTCATTTTTCTTTACACGCAAGCAATCACCGACGACCATGAACACCTTAACCAACACCTCTAGATTTCGCCTAAACCCGATGCTGCGGCAATCGCTGTTTTCCGTCATCATATCCGCAGCAGCTTTGGCTACCGGATGGGCCCCTGGCTTGTACGGACAATCCCCAAACCTCGTTTTCGGAGCAGCAGCCCAAGCTCAAGCCATTAGCAACACCGAAATTACTAACTACGCTCGCGCTGTCTTGTCAATAGAACCCAGACGGGTGCAAGCTTATCAGGAAATTAAAGGAATGGCTGGAGGCTCGGTTCCCAGAGTAGTGTGCAACGAAACTCAGGAAATTAACAGGCTGTCGGGAGGTGTTCGCGGCGTGGCTGTGAATTACTGCGACCAAGCTAAAAAAATTATTGAAAGCAATAATTTGACAGTTAGGCGCTTCAACGAGCTGACTTTGCTGCAGCAAGCAAATCCGGGAGTCAAACAGCAAATTCAAGCCGAGCTGCTGCGGCTGCAACAAGCGGGAAATCAATAAAATCGGGTGTTTGAGTCTTTCTTCCTCTCCCGTTCTATTGTTCGAGTTACTGGGCGTTATGCGAAAATAGTTGAAAAAGGACGATCGCCTGTAATAAATTGCTTGACAAAACGAGCAAAACATGGTATGCAAGGACGGGAGCGGTTCAGAGAGATGACAATTTTGTAACTCTCTGTCAGTCGCAATTAGAGTTCAAAAAGATATTCCTCAAAAACTAGATGTGAAGTGAGTTAAGTTGAGGAATAGAATAAAAAAATGCTAACTTTTACCAAACATTTGCCTGCAAATCCCGATGCTGCTGTCAGCTTTACTTTGCCGATGACAGCGGACGATCGCACTCGCAGCCGCCACCAATTCGAGACAGAAGGTGGGGAAAAACTGCACCTGAGTTTGCCCAGAGGTACGGTATTGCGCGATCGAGATTTATTGCAGTCGGAAGACGGTAGCTGTTTGGTACAGGTAAGTGCAAAACCCGAACCGGTAATCACAGCACGAGCCTCGACTAAGCTGCTACTGCTGCGGGCGGCTTATCATTTAGGAAACCGTCACGTAGCTTTAGAAGTTGCTGAGAATTATTTAAGACTTTCTCCTGACTCTGTTTTGCAGGGAATGCTGGAAAAAATGGGTTTGGAAGTAATAGCAGAAATTGTGCCATTTCAGCCAGAAACTGGGGCTTACGGACACAACCATTAGGAATGGGGAATGGGGAATTGGGCATTGGAAATGGGGAATGGGGAATTGGGCATTGAAACCAACAAATAACAACAGTCAACAGTCAACAGTCAACAGTCAACAGTCAACAGTCAACAGTCAACTTTTATATTTGTTGCAGTTAGCTTTTGCGCCTGTGGGAGCTTATAGTTATTCTGAGGGAATCGAAAGTCTGGTAGCTGCAGGTGCGATCGACAGCGAGATTAGTTTGAGGAATTGGTTAGAAAATTCGCTGGAATTCGGGGCGGTGCGAGTAGAAGCTGCTGTGGCGATACGGGCTTTGAGGGCGGCACAGATTGGGGATTTGAGGGCTTTGAGTTACTGGAATGCTTGGGCGACTGCTGCTAAGGAAACTGAAGAGTTGCGTTTGCAAAGTTGGCAGATGGGACGGACTTTGACGCGGTTGTTGCTGGATTTGCGATCGCCCGTTGTTTCTGGATTAACAACTATTGTAAAAGATTTGGTGGAAGTTGGCGGCAATCCGTGCAATTTTGCGATCGGCTTTGGGATAGCGGCGGCCTGTTGGCAGATTGAAGAGGAAGCGGCCGTGTTAGGATATTTGTACAGTTGGGCTGCAAATTTGGCGAGTGCGGGCGTGAAATTGATTCCCCTCGGTCAAACTGCGGGCCAGCAGTTGTTGTTAGATTTACAGTTTCAAATTAACTCTACGGCGCGAGAAGTTTTACAATTAGAAGATGATGATCTTGCTAGTTGTAGTTGGGGATTGGGACTGGCTAGTATGGCGCACGAAACTCAGTACACTCGGTTGTTTCGGAGTTGAAAATAGGAAGGAAGAAGGAAGAAGGAAGAAGGAAGAAGGAAGATAAATAAACTATGCCCAATGCCCAATGCCCAATGCCCAATGCCCAATGCCCCATGCCCCATGCCCCATGCCCAAAATAATTATGAGTGCTTTTCGTGTAGGAATTGCTGGCCCGGTTGGTTCGGGAAAAACTGCTTTGCTTGATGCTTTGTGTAAGGCGCTGCGTCAAGAGTATCAGATTGCTGTTGTTACTAATGATATCTATACTCAGGAAGATGCACAGTTTTTGGTTCGGAGTCAAGCTTTGGAGAGCGATCGAATTTTGGGCGTAGAAACGGGCGGCTGTCCCCACACAGCCATCCGCGAAGATGCTTCGATCAACTTGGTAGCTATAGAAGAGTTAGAATACAAATTCACTGATTTAGATTTAGTCTTTGTCGAAAGCGGCGGCGACAATTTGGCGGCAACTTTTAGCCCGGAGTTGGTGGATTTGACGATTTATGTAATCGATGTGGCTGCGGGGGATAAAATTCCGCGCAAGGGCGGGCCGGGAATTACTAAGTCGGATTTATTGGTAATTAATAAAATAGACCTCGCGCCTTTTGTGGGAGCTGATTTGGGTGTGATGGAACGGGATGCTAAAAAGATGCGCGGGGAGAAACCTTTTGTTTTTACTAATTTGAAGACTAAGGATGGTTTAGCATCGGTGGTTGATTTTGTGAAGTTGTATATTAGTGAAAATTAGGAACCCAGTTCGCTATCGCCCATTCCCAATGCTAAAATTCCCAAAATTTTACCCAAATTGGTAAGCAAAGTTTCCGTTGTCTCAACAAAAATCGCTTGTCCTTCGAGTTTTAAGAATTTCCATCTATCTCCCGTAGTGACAGCCCCATAAATTGTGGCAATCTCATTGCCTTCGCGCTCGTTGAAGATTTGAGCTGCTAACATTTCAGCTATGCACTGTCCCAATCCTGAATTTATATTTTCCTTTTTGGCCTCTACAATCGCAATTACTGGGGCTTTTATAATTAACAATTCTGGCGATAGACTTATCAGAAAATCACAATTCCCATTCAGTCCTCTTTCAGCATCTACAGTAAAATCAATGCCAGAGAATAAGCTCACGCGATGGTGCAAAAGTTTTCTCACTTCCATTAAAATCGGCGCGATAATCAGTTCCGAACGCGATTTTTCTGTATTGCTACCGAGAGCTACAGGCAGATTTTCTTGCAAAGTTTCTGTCAGTAATCTGCTGTACTCTAACTCTGGTGCAGGAGTGAAGATTTCGACTATTTCAGAATAAGCTAAGTCAAAGGTTTTCAATACTCTGTCTAAATTAAAGTCACTGTATGCCATTTGACTTTCTCCTGGTTACAAATTCTCGATCGCCTATTTACTTTAACACTCCCTACCGCACCAACAATTCCCTGACTAAATTTGCCAAACGTTCCGCACTGTCTGTCACTGCTAAGTGAGCAGCAGCTTGAGACATTTTTTCCAAATATTCGGAATCTCTTAACAAATATAGCACTTTGCTTTGCAATACCTCTGCTGTGAGTTCGCTTTGACGGAATACTGCGGCGGCTCCTGATGCGGCAAATACTTCGGCATTAAATCTTTGGTGGTCGTCAGCGGCGTAAGGAAAAGGAATTAAAATAGAAGGTACTCCGGTAACAGCTAATTCTGTCAGGGCGCTAGCGCCCGATCGACTAATTGCTAAATTTGCTCGCTGCAACAAACTCGCCACATTGTCGTAAAATGGCATTGACAAATATTGCTCGTGCTTCAAACTCTCAGCATCCGGGTCATTATTTCCGGTGAGGTGAACTACCCAAGCACCAGCTTCAAACCAAGCCGGAGCACACTCGCGCACTAACTGATTGACTGCGACAGCACCTTGAGAGCCGCCCATGACTAAAATTACAGGTACGCTGTCAGGAATTGGTAACTTTAGAGGTTGAGGGGCTAGGAATTGCGATCGCACTGGTGTACCCGCAACCACGGTTTTCGCGCGGGGTAAATAGTCAGCAGTCGCCTCAAATCCGATCGCCACTTTAGTGCAAAAAGGACTGAACCAACGAGTCACCTTACCCGGAAAAACATTAGATTCGTGGAGAATCACCGGCAAACCCAAAGAGCGAGCCGCCAAAATTGCCGGTGCTGCGATGTAACCGCCGGTAGTAAACACTCCCTGAAAGTTTCCTTCTTTGAGCAACTTTCGCACCTGAAGGATCGAGCCGACCAGTCCGCCCAAAATTCGCACTGTACCGAGTCCAAATCGCTGCTGAAAGCCTTCGACGGCGATCGTGTGGAGGGGGTAAAGCGATGAAACTAACTGCGTTTCCATGCGGTCTGGAACTCCCAGCCATTCGATCTGACAGTCGTCCAACTCCGCAGCGGTGGCGATCGCCGGAAATAAATGTCCTCCGGTACCGCTAGCTGCAACCAACAACCGCAGGGGGGTTTTTGTCAAGGTATTTGTCTCTTTTACAAGTTCCACAGGTCGATCGATTTTAGATTAGAGGTTTTAGACTATTATGCTTATTATTCCGGCAGTTTCAGCCAATTTTCAATCAGCCATCTAAAATTAGATTGTGCCGTGTCCCCCCTTCCGTTGTCAGTTTTCGTTGCAGGCGAACTGTTGTCCGCGCCGCAAATCCTGACAAATAACCAAGTTATCATCTAATGCGTAATTTTTTGAATTTAGTGCCAAGTGTATCTGAGTATTTTTGCAGCCGTCGGGACGAAAAAGCCGATCCTCTTCGTTGGCGTAGCCCCCGTAGGGGCGGGCTGCGCCAACGGGCGATCGTTTTTGGCTTGATCGGCGGGCAGTCGATCGCTCAAATGTTGTTATGTTTAACAGTGGTAAGTGCTGGCGTGCTGCATCCGAATGCTGTAGCGGCTAGAGGTGCGACTCCCCAAGTAATCGCCCAAACCAAAGAAAATGCGCCCGCCCCACTCACAAAACTGTTAACAGAAATTGACGCAGCAGCCAACAAGCGCGATGTCAAAGCAGTTATGGCATTTTACGGCCCTAATTTCACTCATTCGGACGGCTTAAATAGTCAAAGTATGGAAAAAGGGTTGACGGAACTCTGGGAGCGATATCCAACGTTGAATTATCGAACTGAGATCAAATCTTGGAAAACCGAAGGTAGCGCCCTGATCGCCGAAACCGTAACTACAATTACCGGCACTCATAAAAAAGATGGAATCGACTTAAATCTGAAAGCTACCATCCGTTCTCAGCAGCGCTTTGAAGGTGAAAAAATAGTTAAGCAAGAGATTTTAGCCGAAAAAACTCAGCTTACTTCTGGCAAAAATCCTCCCACAATTCAAGTGAATTTGCCAGAGGAAGTGAAGGTGGGCCAAGAGTATTATTTTGATGCAATTGTTCGAGAGCCGATCGGCAATGACATTTTGATCGGAACTATTCTGGAAGAACCCGTTACGGAAAAAAGTTTTTTCAAGCCCGCAGAAGTCGAGCTGGAGTTGCTTAATTCCGGGGGGATTTTCAAAGTAGGTAAAGCTCCCGCTACGCCGGAAAATCGCTGGATTTCAGCAGTTCTCGTGCGACAAGGCGGAATTGCAATGGTTAGTGTGCGATTGCGGGTTGTCAAATAATAGATGTTACTTGTTATTGGTTACTTGTTATTGGTTACTTGTTATTGATTGTTTGTTTGTTGCTTAGTTTTTACTTGTTGGCTATTATAACCAATAACCAATAACCAATAACCAATAACCAATAACCAAAAATGATTTCTATCCAAAATCAAATTGTTTTCATTACAGGTGCGAGTAGCGGTATTGGAGCAGCCTGTGCCAAGATATTCGCCAAAGGTGGAGCGAAATTAATTTTAGCAGCCCGCCGCCTTGAAAAGCTCGATCGACTAGCCAACGAACTTGTAGAAACAAAATCGATCGCGTCGATGAACGAGATTTACTTGCTAGAATTGGATGTGCGCGATCGCCCGCAAGTCGAATCCGCCGTAACTGCGCTTCCCGATGCGTGGAAAAACATTGATATTCTGATTAATAATGCTGGATTGAGCCGCGGTTTAGACAAACTGTACGAAGGCAACTTTCAAGATTGGGAAGAAATGATTGATACCAATGTCAAAGGCTTGCTTTACATGACTCGCTACATCGTACCGGGAATGGTCAGCCGAAATCGTGGCCACGTAGTGAATATCGGCTCAATAGCAGGCCGTCAAGCTTACCCGAAAGGTAGTGTTTATTGCGCTTCCAAAGCAGCCGTGAGAGCGATTTCTGATGGGTTGAAACAAGACCTTTTGGGAACAGCGGTGCGGGTGACGGAAATAGAACCCGGTTTGGTGGAAACAGAATTTAGCAATGTCCGGTTTCACGGCGATGCAGAAAAAGCCAAGAATGTCTATCAAGGACTTACACCTTTGACGGCGGATGATGTAGCCGATGTAGTGTATTTTTGCGCGACGCGATCGCCCCACGTCAATATTAGCGAAGTTTTGCTAGTTCCGACAGACCAAGCTACCGCAACTCTGGTTCACCGAAAAGAGTTTTGAGTTTTTAGTGGCGATTGTCCGGATTGCGATTGAATTCTCAGGAAGCTTAGTTGGTAGATGCACCCTGATTAATTAACTCCCGACCAATTTTGGCCGGGTTTTTTTTGGCGGTATCGAGGGAGATGCTAAAAAAATTGAATTTGTCCGGATGGCGATGGAATTTTTGGGAAGCTTAGTTGGTAGATGCACCCTGATTAATTAACTCCCGACCAA
>JBBSNU010000149.1:0-9514 GCA_038260455.1 Chroococcales cyanobacterium
CCAATATCTAAAGCATATTTCAGAGCATTAGTAACATAATTTTTAGCCAATATCACCGCTGTAAATAAATCTTTACCTAATGCTAGATTAGCGCAGATCGCAGCACTCAAAGTGCAACCAGTTCCGTGAGTATTCCCAGTATCAACATTCTCGGTTTTCAACACATCCAACTGCATACCGTCAAACCAAACATCAATCCCGCGCAAATCTCCAGCCATCCCGCCGCCTTTGACTAAAACAGCCTTTGCGCCCGATCGATAAATCTGTTGCGCCGCCGCCTTCATGTCATCTAAAGAAACAATCTCTCTGCCGCTCAAAATCTGGGCTTCAAGCCGATTCGGAGTCACCAAAGCCGCCAAAGGAATCAAATTATCCCGCAAAAATGCGATCGCCCCGTCATCAATCAGTCGATCGCCCGATCGTGAAACCATCACCGGATCGACAACCAAATTTCCTATATTCAAACTCTGTACCTGCGAAGCCACCACCGCCATAATCTCCCGATTCAGCAGCATCCCAGTCTTCACAGCATCCACCCCAATATCCCCAACCACCGCCTCAATTTGAGCCGCCACAGCCTCCGCAGCCATTGCATCGACCCGGATCACGCCCAAAGTATTTTGAGCCGTCACGCAAGTCAGAGCGCTCGTACCGTGGACGCAGTGAAACGCAAAAGTCCGCAAATCCGCCTGAATCCCGGCCCCGCCGCCGCTGTCTGAACCTGCGATCGTCATTGCAACTGGTATTTTTGATTTCTTAATTTCTGGCATAATTACAGCAGTTTTCAGGTAATATCACGTCCGGTCGATCTACTGCGATAAGATTTGTTCGTAGTGTGGACTTTAGTCCGCAGCTTGATAGCGGACTAAAGTCCACACTACAAACCGTTAATTAGATTTTATTATTAGGGTTTGATTTCAACGATCGGTTCGTTGATTCCCAGAAATTTTTGTGCTTGTTCAGTTATCCCAAATAGCCGATCGCCATGACAAAAAATTTCCCAGGCACGGATTCCCATAAAACCAATACCAGCAACGGCCAACGGCACCGCGGCAGCGCCTAAAACTCCTGCAATGGGAGGAAATATCATGCAAAGCGCTAACAAAATGCCCGTAATTACACCGCCAGCAATACCAGCTTTAGCAGTATCTGCGGCCACTTGTTCGATTAATTGGGACTGAGTAATTTTGCCTTCAACACACAATAGCGAGTTTTCTAAGATCGAAAATACTAATTCAATTACTGCTGCTGCGATCGCCCCTTTTGCTACTGCCCCAACGATTTCGGCAACCGCCGCCTTAAAAGCAGCAGCCGTTAAAACTTGCTTGGCGGCTGCTAATTCTTCCGCCGTCATGTCTTTACCACCGCGGGCGCGATTCACCCAAAAATATTCAAAAATCCCGTTAGCAGCTTCGTTTCCCCCTCCATTGACGCGGGCTTGAATGTGACTCCAATCTTTATCTTGACAAAATTCGCGAACTGCTTCCGGGCCTCGGGCGCGAATTTGGGCGGGGATGGATTCAAATACTTTTGCGGTTTCTAGAACATTTCGCATTCCGTCACGCACGCCCGCCCTAGCAAATTTGAATTGCAGATTTTTTGGCAAGTTTTCAAAACGGATGTTGTGCGAGACTTTGAAAGCTTCTTGAGCGGCGATCGTCCCAGCACTAACAATTGAACTTGGTGCTGATTGTACCCAAGCCGTTACTGCAGTTGCACTTTCTTGAACTTTACCTGATATTTCGTTATCTAAATTTTGGATATCGGCAACAGTTTGTTGTACTTTGAGCGTTATAAATTCGAGCGGATTCAGGTTAATTTCCATGTTCCAGCTTGCATTGTTAATGATTTAATAATTCTCTGACTATAACATTCCTCTGGCTATTCTATTATTCCTATTCTTCGAGTCCGCGCGGGCTAAGCCTGCCGCAGGCTTATACCAATTTCATAAAGTAGCGCTAGATATTACCCCCCCAACCCCCCCGCGAGTTCGGGGGGGCTAAGAATTCATCCATAGCATATCTTTAGAAAAATGGTATTAGGCGAGAGTTCGTGGAACATCGGAATTCTATTCGGCCGCTTCTTTGTGGCACAGGCTATGATTAAAACAAATGTAAAGAATTATTGCAAACTGTGAAACTCACCCGCATCGACCTCAACTCCTGGATCTTCCACATCGCCGGCCAAACCATCCTCGTCGATCCGTGGCTAATCGATCCCCTGGTATTTTACGGTCAACCCTGGCTGTTCACCGCCTACCACAACACCCCCGTCACCTTCACTCCCAGCACCTTACCGCCGATCGACCTTATCCTAATTTCCCAAGGCTTAGACGACCACTGTCACAGACCAACACTCGAAAAGCTCGATCGCGCCATTCCCGCGATCGCCTCCCCCACCGCCGCCAAAGTCCTCAGCAGTTTTGGTTACACCAATATCACATCTTTAGCCAATTGGCAAGAGTTTAAATTTAAAGAATTATTACAAATAATCGCCGTACCCGGAGCCGAAATCCAGCCGGGACAAGCAGAAAACGGCTATTTGTTAAAAGATTTAAGCAGCGGCGAGACACTTTATTACGAACCGCACTTACCGCCCTTAGAAAAAGTCAAACAGAAAATAGACACGGTAGACGTAGCCATCGCCCCCGTCATCGGTCAAATCTTCCCATTCCTCGGACAAGTCATCATGGGCCCAAAAGAAGCCCTCAAACTCGCCCAAACTCTCAAACCGAAGTTTTTCTTACCGACAAGTGCAGGAGATATCCGAGCCACAGGTATTTTACCAATGTTAGCGCGATCGATCGGCAGTATCCCCGAATTTCGCGATTTACTCGCAAAATCAGAACTCTCCACCCAACTCCTCGAACCAGAACCCGGACAAACCCTAGACATTTTAGATTTTAGATTTTAGATTTTAGATTTTTTTGATTGGAGATTTTAGATTAATTCCAAATCCACAATCTCAATAGATTTTAGATTTTTCAGATTGGAGATTTTAAATTTATCCAAAATCCAAAATCCACAATCCAAAATCCACAATCCAAAATCTAAAATCCAAAATCTAAAATTATTTGGGTGGGCGACGGTTACGCAAAAACTCAGGAATATCTAATCCCAAATCTTGCGGTTTAATTTTCGTATCCTGCGTCTGTTGAGCAGGAGTCACCGGCACAGTTGCAGCCCGCCAAGGAGCATTCACATTTTGAGTGCGCCCCGCAGGAGAAGGTGGAACTTCTCCCGAAAAACCAGTAGCGATCACGGTAATCTTAATTTCTCCCTGAAGCCGCTCGTCAATCACCGCTCCAAAAATAATATTCGCATTCGGATCGACCACTTCGTAAATCGTCTCAGCCGCTGCATTCACCTCATGCAGAGTCATGTCAGTACCGCCAGTGATGTTAAACACCACACCTCTAGCGCCCTCAATAGACGAAGCTTCCAGCAGCGGCGAAGAAATCGCCTGCATCGCAGCCTCCCGAGCCCGCGACTTGCCAGATCCCACGCCGATGCCCATCAACGCCGAACCCGCATCTGCCATTACAGCCCGCACGTCAGCAAAGTCAACGTTCACCAAACCGGGAATCGTAATAATGTCAGAAATACCCTGAACCCCTTGGCGCAAGATATCGTCAGCCACTCGAAAAGCTTCTTGCACCGGCATTTGTTCCGAAATCACCGATAGCAGCTTGTCGTTAGGAATCACGATCAATGTATCCACCCGGGTTTGCAAAGCCGCAATCCCTTCCTCGGCTTGGCTGGTGCGCCGCCGTCCCTCAAACGTAAAAGGCCGCGTTACTATGCCCACAGTCAACGCGCCCATTTCTTTGGCTACTTCAGCGACAATCGGAGCCGCACCCGTGCCCGTACCGCCGCCCATGCCGGCTGTGATAAACACCAAATCCGCGTGATTCAAAGCATTAGCAACTTCGTCGCGAGATTCTTCGGCTGCTTTTTGTCCGATCGCCGGATTGCCTCCAGCACCCAAACCGCGCGTCAACTTTTGTCCGACTTGCAAGCGTTTGGGAGCATTTGACAGCACCAGAGCTTGGGAATCGGTATTCACGCACCAAAACTCGACCCCAGAAATCTCGCTAGCAATCATCCGGTTAACGGCGTTGCCGCCACCCCCGCCGACACCAATTACTTTGATTCTCGCGGCACTGCTGGGCATTATGTCTTTGGGATTCACCATAGGATCGATATCAATACTATCTACATTTACATAACCAGACTTGCGTCTAAAGGGATTGGCGGAATCGAGAGCCACCGGAAAATTTTTTACTTCTTCCGAAGGGGGACTGTCTTGGTCAGTCCCCTGTCTATTATTAAGCTTCATTAGAGTCGGGGATAGTAGATTACAGCTTTTTAACTTAACTAAACGCCAATTCACATCAACTATAGGCTAAAGTTGCCGAAAAACTAACACAGATCGAGGCTGAATGTTAGCAATCTCGGATTTTGCCGGTGTCGATCGCCCGTACCTCGCCCCTGGCCCATTCCGCTGCTCGTGCCTTCGGCATTTGTAGGGCTTTGCAGACAAACAAAAAATCGATACTAGCCGGAGACGTTTCTTTACGGAAAAAAAAGCAGGATTTTTTTTCCCTAAAGGGGCTATATCAAACAATTGTCCCTATGTCAAGCTCTGCGGTCTATCCCGATCGGTAAAAATTCTGCCGGATGACAGATACTTTCTACCTTCTCTTGACAGAAGATCAATTCTGACCGCGAGTTGGTGGGGGACTTGCACTCTCCAAACTAGGGGGGGGTTCTGGCAAGTGGACGATCGGCGCTGCTGGATTTTTTAAGTCAATGTAGGCTATTTTGCTCGAATCTAGCTGTTTTGGCAATTGTCGCATTCGGTCTAAAACTTTCAGTTGACTTCCTGTCAATGAGGAACTGTACGGCCCTAAGTGTACGGTACCGATCTCTGTTTTCAAGATCAAGTTGCTCGGGTCTTGCCAATCTATCTCAAAAACTTTCACCGTCAAGCCGCTTAGTCCTTGGTAAAACTTCGGCCAAGAGGCGCGATACTTTTCCAAAGGCCCGATAACTTTTAAAGTTGGCAAAGAATGCTGGGACTGCCGGACTCGATCGCTGCCCGGTTCGATCGAACTATTGTACGATCGCGCTGCTGCAGTATAGCTCTCCAACGGCATCCAACCCCCGCGAGCGTCCAGCCATCCCACTTTTTCCTTGTCGCTTTTGGATCTCAACATCGCCGTCGGCTGCGCCACCGCCACCGGCAGCCTTTCTGCCACTTCCACAGTCAAAGAAGGCGGAAACAAGTTGCGAGTCACCTTTGCTTTGGCTATAGGGCCTGTTAACTCCATCTTTTCGGCCAGCGCCTGCGGTTGAATCCCCCACAGCGACTGCGGGTAAGAAAGCGGCACCAAAGAGCGCACCGCCTTGTCAGAGAGCCACTGATTGCCCTCCACATTCACTTGTTCCGATCGGGCAATTAACCAAGTTGGCTGCGCCATCCACCACAACAAAAATGAGGCCATTGAGCTCGCTGCCAGCGTTTGCCACACCAAAGCCACCGCTCGATCGCGACGGAGACGCCGCAACTCTTGGCGCCTGCGCCCTAACTCTGTTTGAGAAACCGCTCCAAAATTAGCCATCTACCTCTTAAGACTTTTGTAATTAAGGATTAGCACAAATTCAAAACTGTTTAATCTCGCGCACTGCAGACCCTTTCTCCCCTACCATTTAATCAGATCCCCGCAAAATTACCCAGAAAGAGTGCCACTATCCGTAAATTCACTGATCCACCTAGGTAATTAAAATTGCTTAATTGAAAATTCCAAATTCCCGCGCCACCGGGTTGATTAGCAGATAGAGGTTGTTTGGGTATTTAGGGCATTACCCCACAGGGCAAAAGGTGACAAATCAAACTAAACTCAAGGCAAGAAAGTTTAGACTTTCGATTAACTCTTATAACTTTTATTCGGCTTCAATTGTGATCGCACTCGAATTAGACAGATTTTATAAAGCTTGCAACCCGAGCAAAACCCTTGTCGCGGGAGACCCTGGAGATTATCAATACTACATTGATTTTGGTTCCGTGCGTGGTGGCAAAATCATTGAATCTTTACAGCGAACAATTACCCGGATCTCCCCCGACGAGCCAACTTGTCAGCTATTTACAGGACATATCGGCTGCGGCAAATCTACGGAATTGTTTCGACTCAAAGCTGAGCTTGAGCAAGAGGGTTTTTGTGTCGTCTACTTCGAGTCTTCCCAAGACTTAGACATGGGAGATGTAGACATCAGCGATATTTTGCTGAGCATTGCGCGCCAAGTCAGCGAAACTATGGAAGCGGCCAAAATCAAACTCAGACCGAGCTATTTTACCAATCTGTTTGCAGAAGTGGCAGAATTTTTGCAGACTCCCATAGATTTGTCAGCGGAAGCCGAGTTATCTGTAGGCATTGCTAGAGTTACTGCTAAAACTAAAGACTCTCCCAAACTACGATCGCAACTTCGGCAATATCTCGAACCCCGCACCAACAGCATCTTACAGTCGATCAACGAAGAACTCCTCGACAGAGCAAATGCCGAACTCAAACACAAAGGCAAAAAAGGACTCGCAGTCATCGTTGACAACCTCGATCGCCTCGATCCCTGCCTCAAACCCAGCGGACGCAGCCAGCCAGAATACCTCTTTTTAGACCGCGGCGAACAGTTGAAAAAACTCAATTGCCACGTCGTCTACACGATTCCCCTGACTTTGATTTTTTCCAACGACTTCGGCCGCCTCGCCAGTCGATTTGGAGTCAAACCCAAGGTAATGCCGATGGTACCGGTGCAAATGCGATCGGGCGACGACCACAAGGAAGGAATGGCACTGCTGCGACAGTTAGTCTTAGCTAGAGCTTTCCCCACAGTCGATCCCGCTCAACGCATCGATTTAATTTCCAAAGTCTTTGATTGTCCCGAAACTTTAGACAGGCTCTGCCGGATTAGCGGCGGTCACGTTCGCAATCTACTGATGCTTTTGTATAGCTGTTTGCAGCACGAAGACCCCCCTTTCTCTCGCGAATGTCTCGAAGGCGTTATTCAAGAATATCGCGACGATCTTCTCGGAGCTATTAATGACACAGAATGGGAACTTCTGTTTCAAGTCGTCAACCGACAAAGTGTAACTGGCGAAGAAGAATCTCAAATCTTGTTGCGAAGTATGTTTGTCTTTGAATACCGCGATCAAGAAGGTCGGTGGTTTGGCATCAATCCAGCCCTAGCAGAAACCAGAAAATATCAAGAATGGCAGGAGCGCGATCGCCAAACATAGTTCAATACGGTTCACTTAACACTATTTATGCCCCGGAGATCCCCCTCGCATCCCCCTTAAGAAGGGGGACTTTGAGAGCATTCTTGTCCCCCCTTTTTAAGGGGTGTGCCAGGGAGATCTGTCTTAAGTGAACCGTATTGAAACATAGTTGGGATTTTGGAGATTGTTTCCCAAATCTCCAAGCCCTCCCCCGCGAGGGAGCTATCAAGTTTTTAACTTCTCATTCACCGTTCAAAACTCCCAACTTTTGCAATCAAATAAAGCACCCAGTCAGCGGTTTTTGCCACTGGCTAATTTTCCTTCGCTGCTGGGTGCGCGTCGCGACTTTGATGACAAAAAAAAATTACCACCACCAAGGACTTTCTCCAATCTCTACTCTCATATCTGCAAGGCCAGACCCCCTATATAGCCTTTCTCAAAAAGGTGAGAAGTTGAGATTTTAGATTTTAGATTTTAGATTGAGGAATTGAGGAATTGGGGAATCTATCGATTTGAGATTTTAGATTTTAGATTGAGGAATTGAGGAATTGGGGAATCTATCGATTTGAGATTTTAGATTTTAGATTGAGGAATTGAGGAATTGGGGAATCTATCGATTTGAGATTTTAGATTTTAGATTGAGGAATTGGGGGATTGAGGGATTGAGGGATCGATACCTCATCGAGAGTGAAAAGTGTTATATAGCGGTTCTCAAAAAAGTGAGGATAGCCCAATGCCCAATGCCCTGTTTGGCCAATGCCCTGTTTGGCCAATGCCCTGTTTGGCCAATGCCCTATGCCCTATGCCCTATGCCAGATAGTACCTCATCTTTTTGAGAAAGGCTATATCTATTTTTACCTGTTGCTCTTAGTCGCAACTAATTCCATCGCGGACTACAATTTTTATAGCTTTTATTTCTGAATTAGTGCTACAGATGGAGTGGAGTTGTTTGCTAATAGCTAGTTGCCGGTCTTGTTCATAAATTGAGGGCGGATATTTACGGTATGTAGTAGTTTATCTGTAGCCGAGAAAAATCAAATTAAGCTAACTTGAATTTTTACTGTCAAGTTTTGCATTATCGGAGATACAGAGGTATGATGTGTTTAGATTGAATATAAAGAATGTGTAAGTTTTCATAGAAGAAGTACGAAAAACTACGTATTCCTACAGATATAAAGCGCCAGACAGGAACGAGCATCTCTAAGTAGATACGGTTTCAGTCACGATCGGCGATCGTTAGGTAATTGATTTCTGCAACAGGGGTGCACGCATGACCGATCTGCTTAAACTACAACAAACTGCCAGCTACAACGAGCGATCGCTCAAAACTCTGGTAAGATCCATCGCCATGTCTCAGCAGCAATTTTCGCTAATTTTGGTGCGCTGCAACTACGAACAGTTGCGGCAGCGCTGGGCGCAGCGGCTGCGAGAAATGTCCCCAGTTCCAATTCAAGATATTGTCCTGCCAGCATCCGTCAAAACCCTCTACACTAATCTGGTGGCAAACACGTTACCGAGCGGCTCTTCGGCTGTCGGTTCCGCCTCGGCCTTGATGGTATTCGGTTTAGAAACAGTCGTGGCGATCGACGAATTGATGGCCTCTACCAATCAAGTGCGAGACGAATTTCGCAAAAACTTTACCTGTCCGGTGATCCTGTGGGTAACAGATGACATTGTTACCAAAATGATTCGTCTAGCCCCGGATTTCAAAAGTTGGGCCGCCGCCACAATTAAATTTGAACTCGCCGTTGATGAATTAATTCATTTCCTGACTGCGCGAGCCGATACGATATTTAAAGTAGGCGAACTCGATCGAGAACTGGGCAGCAGCACCGCCAGCACCCTCGCTACTTTTGCCACCGGCGAAACCGACTGGGAACAACGCGCATTGGAGCGCCAAATCAGCCCCGGAGAACGCTTTTTCAGCTTTACCTCTCAACCCCAAAACACGCGAAAATCACAGATTCACTCCTATTCGCCCTTGAGTCCCGGCAATACCCTCGATTTGGCGATCGGCTCTTTGTCGCGCCGAGAACTAGAATTAGCTTTAAGAGATTTACAAAATCGCGGTCAAGAACTAGAACCAGCCCTCAAAGCCAGCCTGCAATTCGTTCTCGGTCGAGATTACTATGTCAGCGACCAAACCGAAACAGCCTTGATTCACTACCAAGAAAGCTTAATATTTTGGCAGCAGCAAACCGGCAACTGGGAACTCGCTAACTGGGAACAGTCCGAAAACCGA
>JBBSNU010000150.1:0-9498 GCA_038260455.1 Chroococcales cyanobacterium
GCGGGGATATTTTGCCGCCAATGTCCTATAGAAGCCCCAAACCCGTGAATCAAGATCAGAGGGCGGCCGGTTCCTTGGACGGTATATTGGATTTTGTGACCTTTCCAAGTCCAAATTAGCTTTTCAAAACTGGTTGCAGATACTAGCTGTTGTGCTGTCACGATTCTAAATGTAAATTTTCGTTAACTTCTTTGATCATAGCAGCACAATCTCTCTCCGGGGCTGGCTTTGAGCAACGTCCCACAAAAACATTATTCCCAATTCCCAATTCCCCATTCCCCATTTCCAAGGACTAATAACGTTCGCGAGCGGGGACGCTCGCGCTAATGACTAAGGAATGAAAATTTAATAACTTAAGCGATTGCTCGTTACTTTCGCTCTGCCTGGTAATGCAGATCCGGAGGCTCTGCCTCCTTTGATATCGCAACTTACAGGAGAGAAGACTGCAGGAGGTGCTTAAGTTATTAAGTTTTCGAGCCTAATAACGATCGCGAGCGGGGACGCTCGCGCTAATGATTAATAACGATCGCGAGCGGGGACGCTCGCGCTAATGACTAATAACGATCGCGAGCGGGGACGCTCGCGCTAATGACTAATGACTACTGACTGAGAGGGCGGGTTTTGCCATTTTTTTAGTCATTTGTATCATATATCCTTAGCTAAACCCGCCCCTACAAAATGCTACTGCCAACTGCCAACTGCCAACTGCCAACTGCCAACTGCCAACTGTCAACTGTCAACTGACTACTGACTACTGACTACCTTTTTTCGAGCAACCAATAAGTCATCATATCCCCCTTACCTTTAATCGGAATCAGGCCTCGCTTCTCAAACAAATAGTGATCTTTTAAAAGCTCGTAAGTAACATCAGTAACTTGAATTCTGCCGGCAAAACCCGTACCCTCCATCCTCGACGCCACATTCACCGTATCTCCCCACAAATCATAGGTAAACTTGCTAACACCAATCACTCCCGCCACCACCGGCCCGGAATTGATGCCGATGCGAATTGCCAGTTTTTCTCCTGTCTCTGCCGACAATTTGGCTATTTTTGCCTGCATTCCCAAGGCCATTTGGGCGATCGCCCCCGCGTGGTCATGTCTGGGCGTAGGCAATCCCCCGACTACCATGTAAGCATCACCAATAGTCTTAATTTTCTCCACACCGTACATTTCAGCTAACTGGTCGAAGTGAGAAAAAATCACATTCAATCGCTTTACCAACTCCGTCGGAGACATTCTCGCCGACAGTTCAGTAAAGCCAACAATATCAGCAAATAAAACACTGACATCGGCAAAACTGTCGGCGATCGTACTTTGCTGGGCCTTCAAGCGTTCTGCTATTGGTTTGGGCAGAATATTTAACAACAATTTCTCGCTTTGTTCCTGTTGAATTTTGAGTTCTTCTTGCGCGAATTTTCGCTCCGTAATGTCAGAAACAGTACCCTCGTAGTACATCAAAAAACCTTGTAAATCCCGAACAGCACGGACATTTTCTGATACCCAAATCAGGCTTCCGTCCTGGCGGCAGACCATAGATTCAAACCCAGAAACCGCATTTTTTGCATCCATAGCCGCCACGAATTCCAGGCGGCGTTCCGGGTCAACGTATAGTTGAACGGCAATATTTGTAATACTAGACATTAGTTCTGCTGGCGAATCGTAACCGTACAATTTTGCCAAGGCTGGATTAGCGCTGAGATAGCCTCCTGAAGGAGTGCTTTGAAAAATGCCTTCCATCGCATTTTCTACAATGCTGTGATATCTTTCTTCAGCAATTCGCAGCAATTCTTCGGCTTGTTTGCGCTGAATCAAACCACCTAATTGAGTGCCAACCGCATTAAAAATGTCTATAAATCGCGCGTTTTTCGGAGAAGGCAAAATTTGAAAAAAAACTAGCACCGCCAATACTTCATCGCCTACCAAAATCGGCACGCCAAAACCTGCTTTAAATCCGAGTTCTCGTGCTACCTCACTTCGGAGAAAATCCGGGTAGCCCTGGGAAATATCTTCTACCCATTCCGGTTCCTTGGATGCCCAAACTCGTCCCGGTAGCCCGAAATTCATGGCAAATGTCAGTTGTTCGCTTTGGGTGCGGAAAGGTTCCATGCTGGCGTTACTCGCATACCAGCCCCTGGCAGATTGCAGCGCAGTTCCTTCTGCATTGGGAATCCAAGCTTCTCCTACATCCCATCCGATTGTTTCGCCAAGTTGGTGCAGAATTGCTTCTAAAGCTGAGTGAAAGTCCGCAGCTTCGCCGATCGCCCGCGTCGTTTCCAGCAAAAACCGGATTGATTCTTCCGCCCGCTGCCGTTCAACGATTTCTTCCTGCAATCTCGAATTGCGATCGTGCAATTCTCTGGCTTGCTGTTGCAGTTTAGATTGCAGCAAACGCAAAGAAAGTTGGCTTTCCACGCGGGCCAAGACTTCTTCTACTTGAAACGGCTTAGTAATATAATCTACTCCTCCTACTTGAAAAGCCTTAACTTTTTCCATCACATCATCTAGCGCACTAATAAAAATTACCGGAATATCTTTAGTATTTTCAAGTTTTTTTAAAGTTTCACAAACTTCATAGCCGTTCATTTGCGGCATATTAATATCAAGTAAAATCAAATCTGGAGGAGACATTTTTGCTGCTTGCAGAGCCAGTTTTCCGTTAATAGCCTTCCTGACTTGATAGCCGTAGGCTTCTAGCATAGTCGATAGAAGCCGCAAGTTGTCCGGCATATCGTCAACGATCAGAATGTCTCTAGGAGTCGCTAGTAATGGCTCGTCGTTCATCATAATATAATTGAGTTAAATCTATAATGATATCTATCCGAAAATTATCGACTAAATCTGTTAAAGCATTAGCAAGATTTGCCTCATTTTCGGGAATTTGCGCGATCAGTTGCAGGATGCGGTTGTCATCAACGCAAAGTGCTGCTTGGTATAAATCGACCACCCAGTCTGCGGGCATTACACTCAAATCCTCGGTGGTCAAACTTTGAAGCAGTCTCGGTGCTGAATCAGAAATAGATGAGCTTTCTTCCTCATAAATATAACGCAGATTCAGGTGATGCGCTATCTTTTCAAATAGTACCTCTTCCCGAAACGGTTTACAGATAAAATCGTCACAACCAGCAGACAAAATTATTTCTCGTTGCTCGTCAAAAGCACTCGCAGTCAGGGCAATAATTATTATTTCTCTACCTTCGGGAGTTTGCTTGATCTGTTTTGTAGCTTCGTAGCCGTCCATAACGGGCATCAGCATATCCATCAAAATCAGGTGCGGCTTCCAAGTAGACTGCAAAGCAACTCCTTCTTTACCGTTAGTTGCTTCGCGGACTTCAAATCCCAGCGGTACGAGGAGCTTAAACAGCAGTTGGCGATTTTCCGCTACATCTTCAACTATTAATATCCTATAGGTTTGCTGTCCGGCTTCTAAAGCAATAACTTGTTGAACCGCCAATTTTTCTTGTTCGTCACTTTCTGTTACTACGTTAACGCGGATATTAAAAGTAAAAATCGTGCCTCGATCGAGTTGACTTTCAACAGCAATATTACCTCCCATAATCTTGACAAACCGTTGACTAATCGGCAATCCTAGCCCGGTTCCCTGCATAGATTTACGACCTGTTTCGGTTTGTACGAAGGGCTGGAATAATGTAAGAATTTCCGACGGAGAAATGCCGGGGCCAGTGTCGGCAATTTCAAAATACAATTGGGCTTCTTCTTGTCCTGCGGCGTTATTTTCTACTTGGCTGCTAACGCACAAAGTAACGGTTCCGTCTTGAGTAAATTTAATCGCATTGCCCAGCAGGTTAATTAAAACTTGCCGCAATTTAGCTTCGTCTGTTTCAATGTACTGTGGCAAATTACCGATATTTTCAAAGATGAGGCGCAACCCTTTTGAGTTTGCTTTTAGTTGCAGCATTTCTCTGAGACTGTTGAGAAGGTTGTAGAGGTTGAAGCGGCTTTGATTGATAGTAATTTGACCTGCTTCTATTTTGGACATTGACAAAACATCATTGATCAGTTCCAGTAAATGTTCGCCGCTGCGGTTGATAATTGCTATGTATTCTTTTTGTTCTTGCGTGATGGAACTGTTGCGAGCCATGACTTGCGAAAAACCGAGAATGGCATTGAGAGGCGTGCGGAGTTCGTGGCTCATGGAAGCGAGAAATTGGCTTTTAGCGCGGTTGGCAACTTCGGCGTTTTCTTTGGATTTCAGTAGTTCCATTGACTGCCTTTGAGTGCGGGCGAGCAATTCGGCTTGCTGCAATGCTACTCCTAGCTGAGTGCCGACATGAACTGCAACGTTGATTTCAGCTTCGCTCCACTGGCGGGGAGCTGAATTTTGATAGGATGCTAGCAGTCCCCAGAGTTTTTCGCCGCAGAAAATTGGCACGGTAATGTAGGATTTGGATTGAAATCTTTCTAAGAGTTGGATGTAACAATTATTGAAGCCTTGTTTGTAAATGTCTGGGACGCAAAGGTAAGTTTTACCTCGGCTGTAGGCTCCGCCTGCGGTTTCTTGCAAATAGGTATCGCATACTTCTTGGGAGGCGCTCTCAAATTTTTGGACGAGGCACTTTTCGCTTTCTAAAGCGCCTTCAGTAAAGTTAGAATCGATCTGCTGTGCTTGGATGAAAGAAACCCACTTGCTGTCAACGGATTCGGCTACAAATTCGCCGCTCCAGTCAGGATTGAAACGGTAAAGGGCGACTCGATCGCATTTCATGGTTTGGCGCAATTCTCGGGTTGTGGCTTGAAAAATTTCTCGGATATCTAATGTCTGGCGCATTCTTTCAATGATTCGGGCGATCGCTCTTTGCCGCAAAGCACTTTCTTGCAGTTCAGTTTGTGCTTGCTGGCGTTCGGTAATATCTACAGCCATTAAAGCGATGCCGATCGCGATGCCGTTATCGTCAATTAATTGAGTATTGTACCACTGGCAGATGATAATTCTGCCATCTTTGGTCAAATTTTCGGAAATGGGGCTGGATTTGTCCCTCAAACCCCGATTAAAAATCTCAGCTCCTTGCTCGCGGTAGCTTTCAGGTACGATCAAATCGGCGGCGACTCTCCCTTTCGCTTCGGGCTCGCTGTAGCCAAAAATAGCTTCCGCCGCCGGATTCCAAGTGATAATTTCTAAATTCAGATTTAACTCGATGACTGCGATCGGCGTTTGCTGCAATAGAAATGAGATTCTTTGCTGCGATGCGAGCAGTTTTTCTTGGGCTAATTTGCGGTCTGTGATGTCATTAGCCGTGCCGAGAATTTGTTTGGGTTTACCGTCAGTTGTTCTGAGAAATACTGTATCCCAACTGTGTATCCACCGCCATTCACCGTTTTTGTGTTTCATGCGGTATTGACATTCAATGACATCGCCGTCTTTGGCTTGCTCCACTTTTCGGACGCCTTCAAGAACGTCTTGCCAATCGTCGGGGTTGAGCAACGTTGGCATCATTTCTGTACCCATATCTTGTATTTCTTGGGCGTTGTAGCCCAGCATCGCAGCCATTTGTCGGTTGCAGTAAACATTTCGCTGTTCAATTAAATCGTAAACGTACAATAGGTTGGGATTGGAATCGGCGATCGCCTGAATGAAGTGCTGGCTTTCTCGGAGTGCAGATTCTGCAAGTTTTCGATCGCTAATATCTCGCGCTACCACAATCACTGATTCAGCAGAAAGCACAGAAATTTTAGCGTCGAGCCAAACTTCGCGCTCTCCGACTGTATAGCTATATTCAATATTGATGCTTTGCTTCGTTTTGAGAACTTGTTGGATGGTATTTAATACCAAATCTGCCGCAGGTTCCGGTAAGATTTCGTGGGCGGTTCTGCCGATCATTTCGGTGGGAGATTTCACCAAATTGACCGCTGCTGTCGGGGCGATTTTGATGCAGCGCCCTTCTGCATTTCTCACTAAAACTATGTCAGTCATGGCGGTAAAAATCGCCCGCAATTCAGCTTCGGATTCTTGTAGAGCTTGTTCGGCGCAGACGCGGGTGCGAATTTCTGCTTGCAACTGTTTATTTTGCCGATCGAGCTGCGCGAGTCGGTTTTTTTCTCGATCGATCAGTTTAGCTTGAGCGATCGCAATTCCGACTTGACCCGCCACAGCTTCTAACAAGTCGATTTCATCTTTTGTCCATTCCCGGTAGCGATCGCACTGGTGCAAACAAATAGCGCCGTTTGCCATCCCTTGGTAGGAAGTGCGAATTGCCAGCATCGATTTCAACCCAACCACGCGGCAAATCGATTGAGTAGCTTGCAAAAGAGGCTCTGAGTAAACGTCGTCGGAGGCGATCGCCCGGTCTTGGATCATCATTTGTACGACGTGAGGATTGCCCCAAATTGGAACGATTACGTTGCGAATTGATTCGCACTCAGGTTCGAGATACTCAGCCGCCAGAGGAAGATCGACTTGGGGGCTAGTAACGTAAGCATGAATCAAACAGCGATTGACGCAGAATGCCTGACCGATTTGAGTTGCGGCCGTTTGAAAGATTTTTTCGGGCTGCAAGCTCGATCGAATTTCTTGAGTTATTTTTGCAATCAGCAACTCTCGCTGAACTTGCCGTTCTAAAGCAGATTTAGCTGAGGCCGATTCTATTTCTGCTTGCTTGCGATCGCTGATATCAAAAAGTACCCCATACCAAACAATATCGCCATTATCACGCATTTCGGGTCGAGAATTCGATTGCAGCCATTTGAGTTTTCCCGACGGCGTAACAATCCGCCATTCAAAAGCAAAAGGTTCTAAACTTCGAGCGCTCTCGCAAATCTTTTGTTCCAGATATTGTCGGTCATCAGGATAATTTTGATCGAAGCATAAATTAGGATCTTTTAATATATCTTCACTCTCAAATTCGTAAACATCCCGACAAGCATAACTGATATATTCAAATTTGAAAGTTCCATCCGACTTTTGCATAAATTGATAAATAACTCCCGGTATATTGACCGCCAATTTCTGCAACCGCCCTTGGCTTTCCCGGAGTGCTTTTTCTGTTCGCTTCCGAAATTCTACCTCTCGTTGCAGTTCGGCATTCTGCTGTTTTAATTGTTTCGATAGCTGTTGTATAGTCAGTTGACTTTCAATCCGCACCAAAAATTCTTCTACTTGAACAGGCTTAGAAATGTAGTCAACACCGCCGACTTCAAAAGCTTTTACTTTATGAAAAATTTCATTAAAAATGCTCAAAAAAATCACCGGTATTTCGCGAGTATTTTCGTTAGCTTTCAGTCTTTTGCAGACTTCGTAGCCGTTCATTTTGGGCATGGCAATATCTAGCAAAATCAAGTCTGGAAGAACGGTAAATTTAGCATTTACCGCCATTTCTCCCGAAATTGCCCGCTGAACTTTATACCCTTCTTTCGTCAATATATTTGAGAGAAACCGGAGGTTATTGGGTCGGTCGTCTACAATTAAAATATTAATGGTTTCTTTGTCGAGCGCCATTTTGTGTTTTACCATTTAGAATTTTAGCGTGTTGACCGGAGAGTGATTATTTAATAAATTAAGCATTTTTGTGACATAAAAATCATTATATCAATTTTTATCTCGCTCAGCAAATAGAGGAGATTTTTTAGAAATTGGTTCATCAAATAACCAAAGCACAGGGGATTTAAGCCCCCACCTTTAGGTGGATTGTTTTTAGGCTGGGGCTTAAATCCCCTGCCTAAAAACTTCGCTGTCAACTGTCAACTGTCAACTGTTAAGCACCTTGTCTGCGAGCAACTTTGGGGCCGCTCGTCTTAAATTCGCCACTCAAATCAACCGCATTTCGATTGTATTTTAGTGCCACAATAAATCCAATTATTCGAGTAACAATTAAATCGCCTGAAAAAAATCATGAATTAGGCACGGCTGACCCAAGAAACCGGGGAAGATAACCCAAGCTTCTGAACATTCAGCTACCACCTTCAAAAGGTTTTAGCAGAGATACACACCTGGACGCACCCCGATGCGAAACAACCCGGTTTTTTACTCTTGCTCTCGGCTGCAACGTCTGTATTGCTGTGAAAAAACCCGGTTTCGAGACACCCGCGCGTAAGTCTTAAGATATTTATAGGCAACTAAGAGTCTCAACTCTTTTTTCGGTTTTTTCTATGCCAGCAATTCCTTAAGTTTAGCAAGATTTTCAGTGCTGAGGGAGATTTTAATTTCAAGTTCTTGCTCAGCCTCCCACAGCAGCAATATATTATCTTCCCCTAACGCAAATTCTGGATTGTTTAATTCAAGTGTTTGATATTTCACTTCTGGAAATCCTATGCAAATTACCACTTCTGATTCCAACTGAGGATAGAGGTATAATTGCTGTTGCAGGTTGTCTAGTTCTAGTTTCTGAACTGTGGTGTTGCGTTGGACAGGAGAATCGGGTTTGTACCAATAGAGAGTATCCTCGCGAATTTCGGGATTGACTATCACAAATGTTACGTCAAAACGCTGGGGTTGCCAGTGAATTTCGCTCAGACCGCCGATTTGCGGAATCAGTCGCTCAACCCAGCTAATTTCTTTGCCGTTGAGGTTTTTCCACCACTCAGCGATATTATCGAAGTTTTTAGCATTTTCGGGGTTGTTGCTGCCGGACTCCCAGACTGTTTGTAGTTGCATATACAGGTTCTCCAGCGAATTTAAATTTGAGGTTGCAGGCTTTCAATTGGACTTCTCCTCCAAAAGCCTGTAAGCGAGCAGGCTCGAATAGCCCGATCGACAAGAATTATTGGATTCGTCTATTCGTTCTACAATCATCGTCATGGACTTACCAATTATCTACCACAAAGATTATGTTGCACCGCTGCCGCCCGGTCACCGCTTCCCGATGGCAAAGTTCGGGCTGCTTTACGAAATGCTGCGGTTGGATGGGGTAGCAGAGCGATCGCAATTTCACGCTCCCGAACTTTTAGGGTCAGAATGGATTGAGCTAGTCCACGATCGCGATTACATTCAAGCTTACTGCAACGGAACGCTGGATGCCAAAGCTCAGCGGCGAATTGGTCTGCCTTGGAGTCCGGCCCTTGTCAACCGTACTTGTATCGCCTCCTCCGGGACTGTATTAACTGCTAAGCTTGCTTTACAATGCGGTTTGGCTTGCAATACTGCGGGTGGAACTCATCACGCATTCCCCAATTACGGCTCTGGTTTTTGTATTTTTAACGATTTGGCGATCGCCTCTAGCGTATTGCAAAAAACAGGTTTAGTGCGCCAAGTTTTAATTGTCGATTTAGACGTGCACCAAGGAGACGGAACCGCTGTAATTTTCCAAAATGATAGCAGTGTTTTTACTTTCTCGATGCACTGCGAGGTCAATTTTCCTGGCACCAAACAAAAGAGCGATTTAGATGTAGCTTTGCCTGTCGGTATGGAGGACGACGAATACTTACAAACTTTGGCTAAATACTTACCAGATTTACTCTCCGATGTCAAGCCAGATTTAGTATTGTACGATGCCGGAGCCGACACTCATCAGGCAGACAAACTCGGAAAATTAGCTTTAACTGATAC
>JBBSNU010000151.1:0-9493 GCA_038260455.1 Chroococcales cyanobacterium
CCGCGTACAAACACCCACGGCGCTGTGTTTCGAGTCCGCAATGCTTGTTCGGCGGCGGTACATCAATTTTTTCAAGAACGCGGCTTTTTGTGGGTTCACACTCCGATTCTTGCTGCTAGTGACTGCGAAGGTGCGGGGGAAATGTTCGCTGTTACCAACTTTGATTTAAAGAACGTGCCGCGCACAGATTCGCAAGAGGTTGATTATGCGAAAGATTTTTTTGGAAAGCGGGCTTATTTAACAGTTAGCGGCCAGTTGGAAGCGGAAGTTATGGCAATGGCTTTCGGCAATGTTTACACTTTCGGCCCGACTTTTAGAGCGGAAAATTCTAATACTTCGCGACATTTGGCTGAGTTTTGGATGATTGAACCGGAGATGGCTTTCTGCGATTTGCAGGGAGATATGGATTTGGCTGAGGCGTTTTTAAAGTACATTTTTAAGTACGTTTTGGAGCATTGCCCGGAGGATATGGAGTTTTTCAACGAGCGGATTGATAAGACGGTTTTGGCTACGGCTGAAAATATTATTAACAATCAGTTTGAGCGGATTACTTACACGGAGGCGATCGCACTTTTGGAAAAAGCCGACAAAAAGTTTGATTTTCCCGTAAGTTGGGGCTTAGATTTGCAGTCGGAGCATGAGCGCTATTTGGCTGAAGATTTGTTTAAAAAGCCAACAATTGTTAGCGATTATCCAGTCGGGATTAAAGCATTTTATATGCGTTTAAACGAAGACGAGAAAACCGTGCGAGCAATGGATGTTTTGGCTCCGAATATTGGGGAAATTATCGGTGGTTCCCAGCGGGAAGAACGGCTGGATGTGTTGGAGCGGCGCATGGAAGCGCAGGGCATGAATAAGGAGGAGTTGTGGTGGTATTTGGATTTGCGCCGCTACGGTACTGTGCCTCACGCTGGCTTTGGTTTGGGGTTTGAGCGGTTGGTGCAATTCATGACGGGAATGGGGAATATTCGCGATGTAATTCCGTTTCCGAGAGCGCCTTTGACCATTGATTTTTAATTAAGGTTCGTAGTGAGGACTTTAGTCCGCAAAAAGAAGGACTAAAGTCCTCACTACAAACACCTTTTTTTTTTCTAAAATCTAAAATCTACAATCTAAAATCTACAATGGTATGTAAGCTGTTGTACATTTAAATTGTATATTTCGACGATCGATCAAAAATCTTCTCCCCCTCTCCCTCTCTCCCTCTCCCCCTCTCCCCCTCAATCACCATACACAATCTAGATACACACCAGTTTAGCTCATGGTACTTCAAATCCCATCCAGTTCTAAAGCATTAACTGTCACCTGGGAACCCCTACCAGCAGACTTTGTTTTACCGGACGATCCTGTGGAAAATATTCAACAACCGCCGCTTGCTGCCGCTCTCACCGATGCTCTGGGAGCCGCAGGATCGATCGAGCCTGTCGCCCTGATCGGTTCCAATTTTGGACTGGTAGCGACGGTAAATAAGCAGACTGTAGTAAAAGCACCGGATTGGTTTTTCGTGCCGCAAGTGCATCGAGTCGCAGAGGGCACGATTCGCCGAAGTTACACGCCGAATCTGGAGGGTGCGCCGGTATCGGTGGTGATGGAGTTTTTGTCTAATGAGGATTACAGCGAATTGTCCGTGCGATCGACTCCTCCCTACGGCAAGCTCTACTTCTACGAACAGATTCTGCAAGTGCCCACCTATGTGACTTACGACCCCTACGAGCCCAAGCTGGAAGTGCGGTATTTGCTCAATGGAGCCTATGAAACGCAGGTTGCTGATGCGTCAGGACGGGTGCGGATTCCAGAGTTGGATTTGTGGCTGGGGATTTGGTCGGGGGAACGGCTGGGCCAAACTATTAACTGGCTGCGCTGGTGGGATTCCCAGGGAAATTTGCTGCTGTGGAGTTCGGAACAGGCGGAATATGAACGGCTGCGGGCGGATTTATTGGCGGCTAAGTTGCGGGAGTTGGGTGTTGATATCGATCGGCTGACGTAATTCGGGCGATCGGGGAAATCGCGGCTCAATCCAAATTGACCATACGGCGCTTCAAACCCAGCAAGGTATTTGTAGGGTGCGTCGCCTTCAAAAATTCACACATTCCATCGACAATCTCCCAGCGACGCACCACACAATACTTAGGTGCGTCGCTCAAAAATCCCCAAATTCGATCGCATTTTCAGCAGCGACGCACCCTACCAAATACAGTTTGCCGTAGGGTGTGTCGCCATCCAAAATCCACAAATAAAATCGACAATTTCATAGCGACGCACCACACAATAGTTAGGTGCGTCACACGAATCATCGTCAAGTCGCCGAGGGAATTGTGATATCAACAGATTGCACTTTTACCGAAGTTCCCATATGACAAAATCGGAAAATATGGACTTCGATCAGCGAATTCAAGCTAACCCCAAGTTATAGCGCACCAACTAAGCATTAATTAGATCGGCCAGATCGGGGGAAAGAAAGAAGTGGGGAAATAGTAAAGTTTCTAAATAGTGAAAGTTTATTCCATAAAGTTTTTTAATTTCTTTAATTTGTCCAATAATCTGCTCCTTATTGATACTATGATTGCTTTTAATTCCCACAATCATTATATTCTTACTCGTATGTTCAGCAGCTATAAACTCAAAAACCTTAGTCTTATAGCCAGACAATTCAAGTAAAAGCGCTCTTAATCCATCAGTCACTATTTCCGATTGCCTCTCCAGCAAAATGCCAGACTTCAGCAGATCCTTCAAAACTATATTAGGATGAATCTGTTTCCTAACTTGCTTGTGGCAGCATGGTGCTAGGATGATCAAAGAAGAATCAGACTGTATCCCTTTATAAATTGCATCATCTGTTGCAGTATCGCAGGCATGAAGTGCGATGGTTATGTCTGATTTTCCTGCGCTATAGTTACTGATGTTTCCTTGGTTAAAATGTAACCTTTCAAAATTAACTGATTGGGCAACAGAGTTACAAAAATCCACTAAATGTATTCTGCTTTCTATACCGATAACTGATGCTTCTTTGTCTAAAATATTGTTCAGAAAATCATATATTGCGAAGGTCAAGTATCCCTTACCTGAACCCATGTCAACTACAGAGATATCACTTTTTTCTGCCAATCCTGATGATTCAACTAAGCCATGTATGATTTCCACAAACTTATTTATCTGTCTGAACTTATCTTCCATCGTTTTTACGACATTACCTTGACTATTGGTAATGCCTAATGCTCTGAGATATACATTATTTGCGGATTCAATATACCGTTTCTTCTTGTGATCGTGTTGCTGCGGAGTCGTATCAACAGGATTGGTAAAAGTTGGCTTAATAAAATGAAGTTTAGGATTTTTATCTTTGCCATATTCAAGTTGAACATCTTGCTTGATTGAGAATAATCTAATACTCATAAATTCACTGCCAATCAGGGTTTTGATTAAATCTACTCCCTCTTCGATTGGGTAATTCTTGACTATTTCCTTAGTTTTGTAGCTATAGGTAAAAGAAAGTTTTATGCTTGATTTGAATTGTACGATTCTCACAATAATTTTAGTTAAACCGTCTTCTCCTCCTCTATACTTTCCTAAAGTTAATCTGATGAATTCTTGACTTTCTATACTAGAACTTAGAATTAACTCGAATTGCTCTTGCGTGTTGATATTCATTATATTACAATATGGTTTACTTAAGAAAATAATTGCTCAGCGCGACTTAATCGAGAAATTTGATAGTCTCTGCGATTGCTCTCCCTGTGATCGCAATGACAAAAAACGTTAAGTGAACTTTATTGCATTATATTATTCATTAGCGGTAGCGTGCGTCGCCATCGAAAATTTACAAATTAGATTCACAATCTCACAGTGACGCACCACACAATAGTCTGGTGCGTCACACGAATCATCGATTAAGTCGCCGACGGAATTGTGATATCAACAGATTCCACTTTTACCGCAGTGCCCAAACTCGATAGCGGCGGTTGAATTGCCGCAGTATTTCCTACTACTAATGTCACTAAATTTTCCGGTTTCAAGTAAGTCTTGGCTACGCGCTGCACGTCGGCAATTGTGGCTGCTTCGATGCTGCGGCGGTAGCTAAAAATGAAATCTTCGGGATAACCGTAGTATTCGTAGCGCATTAATCGCGACAAAGTTTGACTCGGGTTTTCAAATTTGAAGATGAAAGAATTGAGGGTGGAATCTTTAGCAAAAGCTAATTCTTCCGGGCTAATTGGTTCGGTGCGGATTCGATCGATCTCAGCGCGAATTGCCTCGATAAACGGTACTGTCGCGTCCGATCGCGTTTGGCCACCAGCCACAAACACCCCCGGATAGTCATATCTCGGACTCCAAGCGGCGTAAACTGTGTAAGCTAAACCTTGGCGCGATCGCACATTATTGAACAAACGCCCGCCAAAACCGTTCAAAACCCCATTCATCACGTCCAAAGCACCGTAATCTGGACTGTTGAGCATTCCGCCCAAATGCCCCATCTGCACGTAACTTTGACTCAACTGTGGCTGGTTTACAAAAAATACGCCGCCGCTTTTTGCTGGGGATACCGTTGGTAGCGCTGGCACTTCTGCATTTTGAGTCGGTTGCCAATTGCCGAATTTTTGCTCCACGAGCGATCGCATTTTAGCAGTATCAAAGTCACCAGAAATACCCAAAATCATATTCTTGGGCTGGAAATACTTCTGGTAGAAACTCACCAAATCGTCGCGAGAAATATTTGCGATAGTCTTGTATTCTACCGTGCGGGCGTAGGGACTGCGATCGCCATAAATTAACTTTTCAAACTCGCGCCCGGTAATATCGTTAGGATCGTCATTGCGGCGGGCGATCGCACCTTGAGTTTGATTCTTCGCTAAATCCAACTTTTCCTTAGCAAAAACAGGCTCCCGAATCACTTCCGCAAATAGATCAAAAACGGGTTCCACATCTTCAGCTAAAGCACTAAAATTAGCAGTACCAGAAGCAACATCAATCCCCGTTTCTACCGAAGCTGCTCGCTGTTCTAGCAACTGATTTAATTCATCAGCCGTATGCCGGCCCGTGCCGCCAGTTCGCATCACTTCTCCCGTCAAACCTGCCAATCCAATTTTATCGGCAGGTTCAAAGCGATCGCCCGTGCGAAATAGCGCCGTTCCCCCGACGAGCGGGAGTTCCCTGTCTTCCATCAGATAAACTCGTATGCCATTTTTTAGCTCGAAGCGAGTGTATTTAGGCAGTTTAATTTCTGGCACCTGCGGAAATGTTAATTCGTCATAGTGTTTTGGCCCTGCCGCTAAGGAAGGTAACAAATTAAACGTGGTAAATGAAACAGTAAAAAAGCAAAGCGATAGCAGAAATAACTTTACTTTCTTCAGTTTCAATTTAGTCCTTTTCATTCTTTCTCCTAATTTTCATCTGTTGACAATTCGGCGAGGCAGAGCCTCTGGATCTGCATTTCCAGGCAGAGCCTGGAAACGAGTGTTTTTCGCTTTTATCCGAAGCCAGATCCCCCTAAATCCCCCTTAAGAAGGGGGACTTTGAGAATACTCCTGTCCCCCCCTTCTTAAGGGGGGCTAGGGGGGATCTAGACCTAATCGCTAGACAGAATATCGGCACTAGGTTTCAGCTTGAGTTGACACCAATACCCTCTTCCCTCTTCCTTCTTCCCTCTTCCTTCTTCCTTCTTTTTACAGCGACAAAAGCTTACCAATCGTGCGGTTTTCCGGGCGGAAAGTTGCCTGAGAAACTCGCTGAATATCAGCAGGAGAAACAGCCGCGATCGCATCCAATTGCTTAAACAAATTTCGCCACGAACCAGTTTTTACTTGATAGTCCAGTAGCGAAAAAGCCATGCCCATATTAGAATTGAGCGATCGCAATAAACCCGCTCTCGCCTGAGTTTTCACCCGCTCCAATTCCATAGCAGAAACCGGCTCATTTTTCAGGCGATCGATTTCCTTGCTCAAAGCTGCAGCTACTTCATCAACCGTCTTTCCCGGAGCAGTTTGAGCGTAAAATAACATCAAATTCGGGTACTTTTCCCCCGGATAACCGCTGAAACCTTGAGCCGCTAGCGCCAGTTGCTGTTGCTCAACCAAAGACTTGTAAAGCCTAGAAGTGCGGCCGTTGCTGAGCAAAGAACCAATAATTTCATAAACCGCATTGTCGGGATGATTCATCGCCGGCCTGTGATATCCTTCCAAATACCAAGGTTGAGTTTTTAACTTCAGCGTGATTTCCTTAGTTTGCGTTTGTGGAGGCTCCACCATTTCCAATTCAGGAGGCGCTGGTTTCGCCTTGTAGCGGCCGAAATAAATTTGAGCGAGCCGCTTCACTTCCGAGGCTTTCACGTCTCCTACCACCGCCGCAGTTAGCTTGCTGGGGATGTAGTGAGTCTCAAAAAACTTCTGCACTTGTTCTCGTGTCAGGTTTTTAATGTCTTCAGTGTAGCCAATTACGGGGCGGCGGTAGGGATGAACGGAGAAAGCTGTGTTGGCAAAAGCTTCAACCATTTGTCCGATCGCAGAATTCTCAGTTCGCAGCCTCCGTTCTTCTAAAATTACCTGTTTTTCTTTGTAAAATTCCCGAAATACAGGTTCTAGAAATCGCTCTGATTCCAGCGACATCCACAGTTCTAATTTGTTAGCTGGGAGGCTGTAAAAATACATTGTCGAGTCGGTAGAAGTAGCGGCATTTAGTCCGACTCCGCCTGCTTGTTCGACGATTTTGCCGAATTCGTTGCGCTTGACAAATTGCCCTGCTTCTGCTTCAACTTTGTCCAATTCTGCTCTAAATTTGGCGACTTCTTCGGTTTTGCCGCTGGCCTTGGCTGCTTGCATTTGCTCGAAGAGTTCGTCTTGTTTTTCTAGCAGCGGCTTTTCGGCTTTGTAGTCGGTAGTGCCGATTTTTGGCGTGCCTTTAAAAGCTAAATGTTCGAGGTAGTGGGCGACTCCGGTTTGACCGTCGGGTTCGTTTGCGCCTCCCACGTCAGCGTGAATTAAAAACGATGCTACGGGCGATCGGGGCCTTTCGAGCACCACGAATGTCATGCCGTTGTCGAGCTTAAATTCCGTGACTTGCTTGATTACTCGATCGAGCGACGGTTGAACAGACATTGCTGGAGAGCCGTTAGCGGGGTTCTCGCGGGCGGAGGCGATTTGAGGGCAAATTCCCCACCACAGCATTACAGCAGCCAGCAGGGAGGCGATGAATCGAGTTGGGCGGGGCGATTCCCTAGGGGATAGCTTCGCCGCGTGTGGTTTTTGGAACTGCGGGGTCATTCGATTTTAGATTTTAGATTGGGGATTTTGGATTGTCAAACAAATAAATGTTTGCGATCGATGCCAGGGATTCTCTCTTAAGGATAAAGATTTTTGGAGGCATCAGCGATCTGTTGCGCCGCAGATGTTAGGCTGATACAGCCAATCTCAAAAAGAATCTGGATTTCGGCGAGGAGTTTTAAGTTTGGGATGGGAGCATCTGTGTTTTGCATTTATGGGAGCATCTGTGTTTTGCATTTATTTGCATTTATTATTATAGTGCTGTCCTCGCTCGCGAGCGGGGAGGCTTGCACGCTCAATAAAAAATGCTTTTTGCAATGCAGGAGATGCTTTGGTTTGGGATTAGATTCGCGCCCAACTTAAAACTTAACATTATTTCGCCCGCCCGTCCCAAACCGGCAGTTACAAGTGAATCCATCTAATTAAACGTAAAATACGGCTCGCTAAAAAGCTGGCTATGTATCAATACAGTTCACTTAAGACAGATCCCCTCTAACCCCCCTTAAAAAGGGGGGGACAAGAATGCCCTCAAAGTCCCCCTTCTTAAGGGGGATTTAGGGGGATCTCCGGGGCATAAATATGTTAAGTGAACCGTAGTGGGCTATGTATGTCTTCTTCCTTTTTCCTTCTTCCTTCTTCCTTCTTCCTTCTTCCTTCTTCCTTCTTCCTTCTTCCTTCTACTTATGACAAATCGCAATTATGCTATCGTCGGCACGGGAGCTTTAGGCGGATTCTACGGTGCTAGACTGCAAAAAGCAGGTTTAGAAGTGAATTTTTTGCTGCGTAGCGATTACCAAATCGTCAAAAAACACGGTTTGACGATCGAGTCTCCCGAAGGCGACTTCACCCTCCCGCAAGTCCGCGCCTACCACGACGCGCACAAAATGCCTAAGTGCGACGTAGTAATTGTAGCGCTGAAAACAACTCAAAATCACTTATTGTCGAAAATATTGCCTCTTTTATTAAAGGATAACGGCGTTGTTTTAGTATTGCAAAACGGACTGAATGCGGAACCACAAATCGCTAAAATTGTCGGTGCAGAACGAGTGATTGGCGGGCTTTGCTTTCTGTGTTCTTATAAAGTTGGGCCAGGTCACGTCTCCCACCTCGATTACGGTACTATTACCTTGGGCGAATATGCCCAAGACTACAAAGCCATCGGTATTACTGACAGATTGCGCCAAATTTCTGAGGATTTTCAACGGGCTGAGATTCCCATAGAAATGAGCGAAGATTTACTGTTGTCAAGGTGGAAAAAGCTGGTTTGGAATATTCCTTATAACGGGCTATCTGTGATTTTAAATGCGAGAACTGACGAACTGATGGCGAATCCCGATACTTTGATTTTGGTTGAGGAAATTATGGCGGAAGTGATAGCGGCGGCTAAAAGTTGCGATCGTATTATTCCCGATAATTTTATCCCAAATATGCTGGAATATACTCACAAAATGAAGCCTTACCGCACCAGCATGAAAATCGATTATGATGAATCGCGGCCGCTGGAAGTAGAGGCGATTTTTGGCAATCCGATACGGGTAGCCGAAAAAGCAGGTGTTAAGTTGCCGCAAATAGAGGTACTTTACCGAATGTTGAAGTTTGTGGATGTTCAAAGGCAAGAAGCTGAGAGGAAGAGAAGGCTGTTAGGTATGGAGTAATTCGGCGGGGCGGGGGAGCATATCAGTTTTGTATTTGTAGTGCGAGCGTCCCCGCTCGCTTGCGTCTGTAACCAAGCGAGCGGGGATGCTCGCACGCTCGGTAAAAAAGACATAATTGCCAAAGTGAGATGCACCCCAGTTTTTTCTATCATTCAAGCCAATAAAATCGCTTGGGAAGCTTGGTTTCCAACTCAAAACGCCCAAAAGCCCGTCATATCATGTCCGGTCGATTACCATAACAAAAACAGTTCGTAGTGTGGACTTTAGTCCGCTCTTTGGTTGCGGACTAAAGTCCACACTACGAACCAATCCGATCGTTGTCAATCGACGGGACAGGATATCGATCGCTGGTTGCTACAAGATTAGCCGGTGAAGGGGCAGCGCACCCTACAACCCCAATTTTGAGAGTTAACTGCAAAATATTAGCAAGAATTTTTCTATATGGGCGATCGCCCCTCGCACTCCGATCGCCCAAAAATACCGCCATGTCTGAACTTTAGGCTGGATTCGCTACCCGTGCATCTAGAGTCGCCAACTTTGTAACAAATCTTAACATAAATCAATTGACAAATTATCTAAATTGCA
>JBBSNU010000152.1:0-9464 GCA_038260455.1 Chroococcales cyanobacterium
CCTGACTAAATCCCAGAATTGCATTCAAGGGAGTACGCAACTCGTGGCTCATAGAAGAAAGGAATTCGCTTTTGGCGAGGTTAGCAGCATCAGCAACCATGACAGCTTTGTGCAGCGCTGCTTCTGCCAACTTGCGATCGGCAATTTCAGTTTTAGCTTGTTCAAACAGCGTGCATTGCTGGATGGCAATTGCTAGCTGCACAGAAATTTGCTTGAGAGATTCTATCTCAGAAGAGTTCCATTGCTTTTGACTGCGGCAGTGATGAGCAATGAGTAGCCCCCATAATTTTTCACCTTGCAAAATGGGCACCACGACGTTAGCTTTAATTTGAAACTGGCTGAGTAAATTAATGTGGCACTCTGAAATACCAGCCGTATAAATATCATCGATCGCGCGAATGTGTCCCTGCTCGTAAACAGAAACGTAGCCTTCCCGAAAACAAGGGTCATTAATGTCAATTCCTTGAATCGGCATCACACCCCTTGCTACTGATTCGACAGCTACAAATCCGCTCCAATCTTGGTTGAAACGATAAATAACTGTCCTGTCAGTTGACAAAAACTGGCGCACTTCTTCCACAGCCATTGTCAGAACTTCTTCTAGGTTAAGAGAAGAGCGAATCCGCTCTTGAATAGCATTTACGAGCCGCTCCCTTTTTACTTGTTGCTGCAAAGCTGCTTCCGCCTGTTTGCGAGCCGTAATATCTACTCCATAACCAACGCACTCCACAGGTATGCCAGCAACATTTTTGACCAACTTAACCTCATCGTATATCCAGCGATAACTACCGTCTTTGTGCAGTTCGCGGTATTCGTAGGAAATCGATTCTTTTTCCAATATTTGAGCGAATGCAGTATCTACAACTTCTCGATCGTCGGGGTGAATGAGGCTATGCCAATCAAGGGAACCATCAACAAATTCTCGCGCTTCGTAACCAATCATTGAAACAATATTATCGCTGACAAATGTTACGTCATAATTTCCCCCTACTTTGCAGCTAAAAATCACCGCCGGAGTAGTCGCCAGCAAATATTGCAAGCGTTCGGTGACAGAACGGAAGTTTAACTGGGCTTGCTTGCGATCGCGAGCTTCCATTGCTAAAGCTGCGATCTGCGCCACATAGCTAGCGAAGCTTTGTTCGTCGAGCGTCCAATTCCTGGTCGTTCCCTGATGTTCTAAACAAATTACACCCGCAATTTGCCCTTTATGGGTAATAGGAACATCTAGCATCGACGAGATGTTTAAAGGCATCAAATAAGATTCGCTAAATTCTAGGGTGCGCGGATCGGTTTTGGCATCAACCGCTGCGAGTACCTGTTCTGTATTCAAAGCTTGGAAATAGCTAGGATAGTCAGCAACTTTCAGTTCTGCACCTCCGCTGTGTTGATTGGGTGTCAGTTCGTAAAGATCCGCACAGCACATTGCGGATTTATCTTCCTGATAAAACCAAATACTTGCCCGATCGACATTCAGGGTACGAGTTGCCATTTGCGTAATCTCTCTCAACGCCTCGCCGATATTTCCCTCGTAGATACTAGAATTTTTTGCTAATTCGAGCAAACCATTTTGTTGTTCTGTTAACCTAGTCTCTCGTTCGCGTAAAGCGGATTCAGCAGCTATTCTTTCTCTAATTTCTGCTTCTAAATAACCATTAATTTCTCTCAACTCGGCGGTGCGATCTTGAACTTTAATTTCTAAATCATCATAAGCGTGGCGCAACGCTAATTCAGCATCTTCACGCACAGCCATCTCAGTCTGCAACTTGATATTAATTGCTTCTAATTCTTGAGGGCTTTTTAATGATAAAAACTGGGGTAGTAGCGTTACCATCGATCCAGCCGTGTAGCAGGAAACGAGAGCAGTAATTCCTTTCTCAATCCCCGACAGCCAATAAGCGGAATGCCACAACGTCCAAATGTCTAGCAAGTGTCCCGTGCCGCAGAGAATAATAAATGCACCAAATAAAGCAAATATTCCTAAAAAAGGAACATCGCGCCGCTTGAAGATAAAATAAATTAGCATCGCCGGAATTGAATAGTAGGCGATCGCAATTAAAAAGTCCCCTGTTACGTGCAGCCACACTAAAGGCGTTTGCCACAGATAGCAGTGACCGTGAGGCATATACTGAGTTGGAGAAAAGATATTTTTGAGTGCTTCCCACATAATATTGGCTATTTGCAGATAATGTTGATGTGAACGATGCCTAAGCTAGGAAAAAAAGTAAAATAGATTCAAAATTGTAGCTGGATGCGGAATGAGTTATTAACGCCTCAACCAAGCTTGTTCATAACAGCTTGCTTGTGGGCCAGGTTGCCATCGCATTGGCAAAGTTGCGATCGCCAAGGAATTTCAATGATAAACTCCGTACCTCCCCCAACCTCGGAAGTGCAGCGCAAATAACCTTCATGGGTTTGAATAATCTGATAAGAAATCGCCAAACCTAGCCCAGTACCATAACCGATGGGTTTCGTCGTATAGAACGGATCGTAAATTTTAGCGATCGTCTCAGCATCTATGCCAGTGCCATTATCAGCAATGTGAATCTGCACCCACTTGCCATCAACTAAAAGCGTGCGGATGCGAATTTTTAGCAGTGGGCAATGGGTAAATTGTAAGCAATCAGGCAATTTATTTTCCCAACAGTTTTTGATTAAATGCTTCTGCACCGCCATCTGTTCTAAAGCATCAATAGCATTAGAACAAATATTCATAAATACTTGGTTAAGCTGTCCAGCGTAGCATTCCAATTGTGGCAAATCTCCATACTCTTTAATCACTTGGATTCCCGGACGGTTTGGCTGTTCTTTCAAGCGGTGCTGCAAAATCATTAAAGTGCTGTCGATACCTTCATGGACATTCACCTTTTTCATATCGGCTTCGTCTAAGCGGGAGAAGGTGCGTAAAGATTTAACGATGTCTTTGATGCGTTCGGCTCCAATTTTAATCGAACCAAAAAGTTTTTGCAAGTCTTTTAAAATAAAATCGAGTTCGATAGTGTGAATTTTGTCTGCAATTTCCGGCGCAGGAGTGGGGTAATAAACTTGATAAGCCTTAATCAATTCCAAAATATCTTTAATGTATTCCTCCGCCGGAATCAGATTGCCATAAATGAAGTTAACAGGGTTATTGATTTCGTGAGCAACGCCAGCTACCATTTGCCCCAAAGAGGACATTTTTTCAGTTTGCACGAGTTGAGTTTGGGTGCCTTTGAGTTGTTGCAGAGTCTTTTCTAGCTGCTGAGTTTGTTCTAGCAGTTTAGCTTCAGAATGCCGCAATGAATTTTCAGCCAAGGAGCGATCGCGATTTTCCTGTTGCAAAAGTTCATTAGTAACTTCTAAAGCTAGCGTCCTCTCCATCACCCGCTTTTCCAATTCCAGCATTAATTGGGAGAGTGCTTCTTGAGCTTGTTTGCGATCGCCAACCTCATTTTGTAAAGCCAAATTTGCCGCCGCCAATCGAGCGGGACTGGGGATAGCCAAGATTTTTGGGATTAGTTCCACCAGCACTGCTGCTGTAGATACCGAAATCAGCGCCGTAATTCCTTTAAGAAAACCAGAAAACCAATAATTAGGATGCCACAGCGTCCATATTTCCATAACGTGGGTAATGCCACAGCAGACAATAAAAGAGCCAAACAACATGAAAACCCAGTCAAAAGGCAGGTCTTTTCGCTTGTTGACAATATAAATTAGCGTGATGGGTATCGCAAAATAAGCGCAAGCAATCAAAGCATCGGACAAAATGTGCAGCCCCACTAATCCAGGCTTCCACAAATAGCAATGACCGTGAGGAATAAAATAATTAGGAAACATTTTATGAACCATTTGTATTCAACCAACCAGACTATTTGCTAGCTCATCTTTTTGAGAAGGTATTGCAGCATGATTTCCCAAACTCCTGCAACAAAATAAAAATTGATCCTTTGGACTGAAAGCTAGTGATGAGTCGATGCAGCGATATAAAACTACTTTTAATTAAATTAACATCAATCGACTAAGCTTGAGCAACGTCAACTGTCACATTTTTAATTGTGGCTTCACGGCCAACTGTGACACCTACATGACATTTTGGCTAATTTGTTTGGAAAAACTGAGCGCTGCTACCTGAAATGGCACTGGGCCAGTACCTCTTGAAATTGGGTTGTGTCGTTCAGCAGAGGTTTCTGCTTAAGTCTGGCTCCCCTCTAGCCCCCGTCCCACAAGAACATTCCTAGACGCAGGCGAGGCCACAAACAGATACCGTGCCGCGTACAGGAGTGTCAGGGGCGAACTCAAAATTTTAGACCCCACTTCAAGATCCCCGATTCACCGAGTTGCAAGTAAATCTCAAATCTAAAACTTGTTCGCTCGCGAAGTCGAAGAATCTCAAACCTAAAATCTAAAATTGACTGAGTTGTTACTTCCTGAGAAAAGTCGCTACAGGTTCGGATCGCAATCAAATGGGCGATCGGCTTTACAGTCAAACAAAAGTGATAATATCAACTATACACTTACGGGCAATTGCCAATTATGACGATAGATGAGGTAGTACAGTTAACTCGTGCGCGATCGCAAAAAGATTTACATCCCATACAAGAAATCCTCCTCCGCCAAGTTTGGGAAGGAAAGACTTATACAAGCATCGCATCGGCCTCTCATTACGGAGAGCATTACCTGAGAAACATCGCCTCGGGCTTGTGGCAATCTCTCTCTGAAATCTTGCAAATACCTATTAGTAAATCAAATTTTCGCTCCTCTCTAGAATCGCGTTCCCTAACCGCAGAGGAAGGAGAATTAATTGAAAAATTCACCCGCAGCCAATGCCTAGCACAACCTTTAGAATATCCAGGCTCTCCCGTACCCCTCGATTCGCCATTTTATATCCATCACCCGCTAATTGAAGAACTCGCGTATCAAGAAATTACCAAACCAGGAAGTGTTCTGCGGATTAAAGCTCCCAGAAAGATGGGTAAAAGTTCCCTCCTGCTACGGATTTTAGATCGCGCTAATTCTCTTGGCTGCCGAACTGTAAGTTTGGATTTTCAGCAAGCCGAGGAAGCTGTTTTAGACAATTTTGATAAATTTTTACGGTGGTTTTGTGCCAACATCAGCCGTCATCTAGAATTGCCACCTCTATTAGATGATTATTGGGATGAAGATATGGGTAGCAAAGTAAGCTGTACCATTTATTTACAACAATATATATTAACTCAAATTAATAGCCCTCTGGTTTTAGCTTTAAATGAAGTCAATAAAATTTTTGAGTATCCAAAAATTGCTAGAGAATTTTTGCCACTGCTGCGAAGCTGGCATGAAGAAGCAAAGCGGACTGAAGCCCTGAAGAAACTGCGGTTAATCGTCCTTCATTCCACTGAAATTTATATTCCTTTAAAGCTCAATGAATCGCCTTTTAATGTGGGTTTGCCGCTGCAACTACCCTATTTTACCAAAGAGCAAATAGTTGCTTTAGCGCAGCGTTACGGACTGGATTGGAGAGAGATCCGCGATGCCGATCGACTGATGGCAATGGTGGGGGGACATCCTTATCTGGTGCGGCTTGCTTTTTACCATCTCTGTCACAAGGCTGTAACGATAGATATGCTTCTAAAAGAAGCTCCCACCATCGGAGGAATTTATAAAGATTACTTGCGGAATTTTTGGGTGACATTGCAAGCCGAACCCGAACTGGCAATTGCATTTAAACAAGTGGTAAAATCTGAGCGTGGGGTGGAATTAGAGCCGATCGCAGCTTGTAAATTAGTTAGTATGGGGCTGATTCATATCGATAATAACCGCTGTACGGTAAGCTGCGAGTTGTACCGCCTGTATTTTGGTTCGCACAATTTTATTTAGAAGGAAGCGATCGCCCCATCTTTAATACAATACGGTTCACTTAAGATTGTCCGAAGAGAGGAACGAAGCAATCGCAGTATCTATTTTTCATAGTTTTTTACCGCCTGGATCGTCTTAAGTAAACCGTATTGATCTTTAATATAGCCTTTATCAAAAATGTGAAGAGTTGAGATTTTAGATTTTATATTTTAGATTGAGAAATCGATCGATACCTCATCTTTCGCTCGAACTGCTACAATACTTCTGCTGGAATTATTGCCCCATCTGAAAAATCTTTTCTGCAGTTAAATCTAAGTCAGGAAAGGTGAGCGATCGCACCACATCATCACCTCTAAACTGATTAACTACATACTCACCGTCAACCAATTGGTTAACGGAAATCGTGCGTTGTTTTGGGTTGCCAATATATCTTCGCCCGCCCAACCCTAAATAATCGACAATCCAGTATTCAGAAATTCCCAGTTTTTCATATTCTCCTAACTTCATCAAGTAGTCATCTTGCCAATTGGTACTGACAACTTCGATGACTAAACGGATAGTTTCACCTTTGGTAATAGTCGCTCGTTTTTTCCACATCGGTTCCGTTTCGATTCTCTGCCAATCTAACACCATCACATCTGCAATGTAGCCTGACTTATCAGAATCAACAGCCTTAATAATTCCTTGGCGAGGAATGAAATAGGGTAAAGCCAAACGTTTAATTTCTACTCCCAGTTCAAGCGCGATATAACCTCCCACCTGTTCCTGTGTTCCAGTTCCTTGCATTTCGATAACCACTCCATCATGTAGTTCAAAGCGACCTTGACCGTCTGGATACCAGTCCAGAAACTCGTCTAGGGTCATTTGTTTAGATTTAGCAGGTTGTTCTTGGATAAGCATATTGATTTTCCTTGGGGATTTGTGATTTCAAGGTAAATAGATGTTTATAGGGAGCATCTCAGTTTTGCAAAAAGCATTTTTTTATTGAGCGTGCGAGCGTCCCCGCTCGCGTATTGTACGCAGGAGCGAGCGGGGACAGCACTATAAATGCAAAACTGAGATGCTCTCTGTTTATATTTTGAGTTTATCTTATATAATAACTTATACCTGTTACGTTGTCAATATTGTTTTCTGAAAAGCTTGGTGAGAAAACCTAACTTTGAGCGATCGATTCTAATTAGGTATGAAGAGTAACATAAATACCGCCCAAAAAAATGCTTTGACTGCTAAATATTCACTTTTAAACAACCCATAAACGGCATGAATAAGGTTACATACCAAATTGGCGGCAGTCTCGCTAGTGATGCACCTACTTATGTGGTAAGACAAGCAGATTCCGAACTCTATGAAGCCTTAAAAGCAGGCGAATTTTGTTACATCCTCAACTCGCGACAAATGGGCAAATCTTCCCTATTAGTCCGCACCCTGCACCGACTGCAAGCAGAAGGTTTTCAATGCAGCACCATCGATATGACCCACATCGGTAGTGAAAATATTACCCCTTTACAGTGGTATAAAGGAATGGTCGCCGATTTGTGGCGCGGGTTCAATCTTTTGGGGCAAGTTAATTTTAAAACCTGGTGGCGCGACGAAGAAGATGTCTCATTTCTACAAAGATTGAGTCATTTTATTGAAGATATCTTGCTGGTCAAATTTCCTGAAGATCGCATCTTTATATTTATCGATGAAATCGATAGCATTCTCAGTTTAGATTTCGCTGTCGATGATTTTTTTGCCCTGATTCGGTTTTGCTACAATCAGCGAGCAATTAATCCCTCATACAACCGCATTAGTTTTGCAATCTTTGGAGTAGCCACGCCAAGCGATTTAATTGCTGACAAAAAGCGAACTCCTTTTAATATCGGTCGTGCTATAGATTTGCGGGGTTTTGAACTGCACGAAGCCCAACTATTAGTTAAAGGATTAGAGAGTGCTGTAAGTAATCCTGCTGCCGTTCTCAAACAAATATTAGCTTGGACTTCAGGACAGCCATTTCTCACCCATAAAGTTTGCTATTTGGCGTACAGAGCTAGCCTTGAGACGGTGGGAGAATTAGTAAATATTCCCCCTGGAGCAGAGGCATTTTGGGTGGATAGTTTGGTGCGATCGCGCATCATCGATAAATGGGAATCGCAGGACGAACCGGAGCATTTAAAAACGATAGGCGATCGCATCCTTAGAAACGAACAACGTGCCGGAAGATTGCTCGGCATTTACCAGCAAATATTACAATCAGACCCCCCCCTAACCCCCCCTTATCAAGGGGGGGGACAATCAGAACCCCCCTTATTAAGGGGGGGACAATCAGAACCCCCTTTCTTAAGGGGGGCAGGGGGGATCTGTGCCGACGACAGCCGCGAACAAATCGAACTGGTGCTATCTGGATTAGTCGAAAAAAAAGCAGGATTACTCAAAGTTAAAAACCGCATTTATGCAGAAGTTTTTAACCTCGAATGGGTAGAAAAACAATTAGGAAAACTACGTCCCTACTCCCAAACTTTTGAAACTTGGATTGCAGCCAAACAAACAGATTCTTCCCGACTGTTGCGAGGACAAGCTTTGAAAGACGCTCAAGCTTGGGCGCAAGGCAAAAGTTTGAGCGATTTGGACTATCACTTTTTAGCTGCTTCTGGTGAATTAGACAAGCTGGAAATGCAGCAAGCAATGGAAGCAGAAAGACTTAAAGAAGTTGAAGCCCGACTGGCAGAAGAACGCAAGCGGTTAGTTTTAGAGCGAGAGACAGCGAAGCGACAGCGAAGGTTTATTGGGGCGTTGAGTGGGGCATTAATGGTTGCGATCGCATTTGGCATTCTCGCCCTCTGGCAATATCACCGCGCCGCCACCAGCGAAATTCAAGCCCTCACCTCCTCATCCTCCGGGCAATTCGCCTCCCAACAGCGATTAGATGCCCTCGTGACTGCCATCAAAGCAAGACGCAGGCTCGACAGTCTCGCTAATTCCAGCCCCCAGTTGCAATCTCAGGTTCAACAAGTGCTGCAACAAGCCATCTACGGAACGGCAGAACTCAATCGCCTATCGGGGTATTCCAGCCCGGTTCTGGCGGTTGATGCCAGCCCAGACGGTCAACTCATCGCCATCGGCGGCAGCGACCGAACCGTCAAGCTTTGGAAACGGGATGGTACACTGCTGCAAACGCTGCAACACACTGCTACTGTCTTCGCCCTCCGTTTCAGTCCCGACAGCCAGCACTTGGTGACATCCAGCACAGACGGCAGCATTTATCTATGGAGTCGGGAAGGCAAGCTGCTCAAAACCTTTTCGGGACACAGCGCTGCGATATGGGCGATCGCCGTGAGTCCTGACGGTCAGCGCATCGCCTCCGCCAGCGAAGACAGCACCATTCGTCTGTGGAGCGTTGATGGCAAACCGATCAAGACTCTGACAGGACATCAAGGTGGGGTTTGGGGTGTTGCCTTTAGTCCGGATGGAAACCTGCTCGCCTCTGGCAGCGCGGACGGTACGGTCAAACTCTGGACTAAGGACGGCGAACGGGTGAGAACCCTGGAAGGGCATAGCGCTGCCGTTTGGGACGTTGAGTTCGCCTTCCTTGCAGACAATAGCGGCACAAAACGTCCCGCCATCGTCTCTGCCAGCGCTGACAACACGGTTAAACTCTGGCAATCCGACGGAAC
>JBBSNU010000153.1:0-9433 GCA_038260455.1 Chroococcales cyanobacterium
AGACTCGCAGATGAGTATAGTCATCGAAGCCAAACATCCCAAGGAAAAATTAGACCGTCACGTCAGGAGACTGAAGCGTTACTTAACAAGTTTAAGCATTCGCTACGGACTCATAACTAACGCTAAAGAAATTAGAATTTACGAAAAAGTCAGCGATGATATTCACCTAGTTTTTCAGTGTACCGGAGAAGAGCTAGAAACTAGATTTGATGAAATTATCGCTTTAATTGGCAGAGATAGTTTAAAATCTCTAAAAGATCCAGACAATCTCGAACAGGAAGACAGTAATATTGATTTATTGATTCCTGATTTAATTAGCGAAGTACCAATACAACCGGAAAATCTCGCCACCGCAGAACCAGAGTCAAGTCAAATCTCAGAACCCCAAAAAATACCTGAAAACAATTCAGTTAATCTGCAAGTTAAATCAGATGTAACTGTTTCCCCTAACAAGCCAAATACTATGAAAATAATTGCAGTTTACCATAACAAAGGCGGCGTTGGCAAAACTACAACTGTAGTCAATTTAGCCGCAGCGCTGAGCAAGAAAGGTAACAGAGTCTTGGTGATCGACTTAGACAGTCAGGCAAATACAACCTTTGCGACTGGTTTAGTAAAATTTGAAGATGAAGAACAAGATGATTTGAAAGATTGCAACATTCGTCACGTTTTGGAGTCAGAAGATGGTTACTCGATAGGCGAAGTAGCACGCAAATCAAGTTTTTGCCATCCCGAAATTGATGTGATTCCTTCCCACATCAATTTGATGCACGAAGAAACGGAACTCAATCAACTAGATTACAGCCGAATGATTTTAATTCACAAACTAGCAGAAGTACAGGATAAATATGATATTGTACTGATCGATACGCCGCCCTCTTTGAATCTTTACGCCAGAATTGCCCTGATTACGGCAGATTATTTAATTATTCCTTCTGACTTAAAACCTTTTGCCAATCAAGGACTGATTAATGTCAAGGATTTTATTAAAAAAGTCAATGGATTCAAAAAACAAATCGGCAAACAGCCGATCGCAATTTTAGGCGTACTTGCTTGCAAAATCTCAGCTAATGCTAAATTTGTACAGTACAGTTTGCCCAAGCGGAGGGAGGCAATTCCCAAACGCTACGGCCTGGAAATTATGGACAGCGTAATTTACGAGAGAGACGATTTAGCAAAGTGTGCAGAACAAATGCAAATCGTGGGAAATATGGAAATCGCCGATCCGATTTCAGTGCTAGACTTTAAGCCTGATTCCATCGCCTCTCAAGAATTTGAAATGCTAGCAATCGAAGTTTTAGAAAAAATTGGTAAAAACTAATGAAAAAATTATTTCCGTCACTGGTTGCAGTGAAAAGAATTACATCCGCAGTGCCACGTTCCAATTTTGCCGAGCCTGAGTTGGAGAAATTAGCAAGACTGATTTTAGAGTCAGGAGGATTGATTAATCCGATAATTGTCCGCCGAAACGGTATGGATGCTTACGAAATAGTAGACGGAGATTTTGAATACTACGCGGCGGTGAGAGCAAAGGAAATAGAAACTCTCAAAGGCGAGACAATCGGAGCATTCATCCTGGAAGAAGAAAATGAAGAACTGCTCTTGGAACAACTGGAAATTCTCAGAAAAACCTCAATCAATGAGAATATAGGTGAAAGTGAAACTCTCAAAGAGCCATCAATAATTGAGGATTCAGGTGAAAATGAAACTCCCGAACCACCATCGAGTTTAGAGCAGCGGCTGACAAATATTGAAGCTCGGTTAGAAATTCAAATTAATGAATTGAAAGCTGAGTACAATCGCGAAAGACAGGTGTTAGCCCAGAGAATACAAGAGGTTGAAAACCTAATTTCAAAACAATTACCTTTGTTAATTGAATCCCAGTTGGCAAACAGAATTAATGAGTTGAAATCAAAGCCTGCATTGGAAAAAGCGACTTTGGTAGAGACGGTACAAGCAGTTGAACCGGTAATTTCCCAACCAATGTCGCTGTTGGCAGCACTTAATACTCAAGATAAAATTCAATTGGCGGCGAATTTGAAAGATGCTGGGCTGAAGCCTCCCGTTATACAACTAATACTCAAAGAGCGAGATGTGCGGCCGTTTGTGTCATTTGCAAATGTGGTGGAACGCATTAAAGGCTTAACCGACAAAACAATGATTAAAATCATTGATTATTGGCAAAATACTCATAAGCTGTGATCTGTTTAAATTGCATTGTTGGGGCGATGCTCGGAGCAACGCCCCACAAGAGTAGAAAAACCAGATATTACTCGGCGGTTGAAACCGATCCTACACAAGCGAAGTCCGCGCAACGCGAGACTAAAGAATAAAGGGGATATTAAAACTGGATTTGGTATAACTCGCAATTGCGATCGCACCTGAACACGCCAGCCCGTTAGCGAAGCCCTCAAAGAGGATCGCCCGGACGCAAAAAAAAGTAAAAATGAGTGAAGCAGTGTATAATTTGTGTCCCCCAGCTAGTTAAACTCATCACAGTCGATTTTTTGTAGGAATTGCAGTCAGTTTTGCCGCCCATCCCATCAAATCCACCAAACAGAGTTTTGTAACCGATCGCCTTTCATAAGTATTCTTTTTAAGTTGATCGGAATTACAGCAAAAATATCGTCAGCAGAAATACTGGATAAGCCGCAAGTAGAAACCAACCCGCCCCTTGACTGATTTGCTTTTTCGGGGTTGCTAACAAAATCACTAATACTAGGGCGATTAACATAGCGATCGCAGGTTTATGTAATAGCGTAGCATCGGTAATCACCAGAGGACGAATCAAGGCGGCGGCTCCTAATGTCATGGTGACGTTATAAGCAAAAGAACCCACAACCCCTGCCACGACAACTTCTGTGGCTCCTTGCCGAGCCGCAGACCAGCAGAGAATCACTAATTCAAAGGCTGTTGCAAAACCAACTACAGTTAGCGCTAGCGTGGTTTGAGTTTCTTCGACATTCGTAATCTGGCGCACCGCTTCTACTAATAGGGTTGAGCCGATCGCCATCGCCACCAAACCTGCCACTACCAGCAGTAATTCTTTGCCAACTCGACCTTTTTGTTTTACCGTTTCCTCATCAGCAAGTCCTTCGGCAGCTTCTTCTAAAACCCCAGTTTCGCCCATTGCTGGCGGTTGCCGTTCTACAATCCAAATAATGCCGATATAGAGAACATAAAGAGCCACTAAAATTGCGCCCTCAATGCGATCGACCTGACCATCCCAAATAAAGCCAACCGCTGCGACACCAATGGGAAAACCAAGCAGAGCATATCGCATCACTCGTTTGCCAAAGGGAAGAGGAGCAACGATCGCACCCACACCGAGGGCAACTAGACAAATAGCAATATTTGCCCCAATCACATCCCCAAAGGCGATCGCTGGTGCATCTTTTAATGTTGCAGCGATCGTTGTGGCCAGTTCTTCGGGTTCTGCTCCTGCTAGCAATAATGCTAGAGCAAAGCTACTCACTTGCAACCGCACTGATGCTTCTCCGAGATGTTTAGCAAAGGTTTCTGCACCCCAGACGATCGCGGCGACTCCGGCAATAATCACTACTATCCATAAAATAATCACAGATTTTTCTCCTCACGGGCTAGAGCGATTGCATCGAGCAAACTAGATATGCAACACTTGTTGCAGTCACTCTCAAACCATAACAGTGACTTCTTAAAAATGCAACACTTGTTGCAATGAAATTTACCAAGAAAAGTGATAAGAATTTATTATGAGTCAGAAAGACTGGAATCTCTTGATCTACCGTGTTCCGGCACAGCCTTCGACCAAGCGGGTCTATATTTGGCGTAAGCTCAAGGGTTTAGGTGGGCTTTACCTACAACAATCCGTCTGTGTCCTTCCTCAACAAGAGGACTTACGGCAACAGTTAGAGGAATTAAAAGCAGATATTTTAGCCAGTGGTGGCGAAGCAGACTTGCTAACGGTGGCGCTCGCTGACCCCGAACAAAACGCGATGCTGATACAGCGTTTTCAGCAGCAAGCAGGGGAAGAATATCAAGAATTTCTAGGACGTTGCCGTGACTTTCACAAGGAACTCGATCGCGAACGGGAAATCAATAATCTGACCTTTGCGGAGTTAGATGAAAATGAAGCAGAATTAGCAAAATTGCGATCGTGGTTGCCCAAAATTCGCGATCGCGATTTGTTTAATGCACCTAATTATTCATCAGCAGTCGAGGCACTGAAACAATGCGAGGAAGATTTTCAAAAGTTCAGTCAACAGGTCTATGATGTGCAAGATTTATAATTGATTGGTGCTGTCAAACTTTGTCATTCCGTAGCACAGAGGTTTTCTATCTCATTCAGGACTTCGCATTCATGCCCAAGAAACCGGGTTTCTGAACGAATAATCTGGATTTTAACCGCAAGATTTGGGTCAGAAACCCGGTTTCTGCGTAAGTCCTGTCATTATTTAAGCCTGTGAAAATTGTTATGAAACTGGCTTATGGTTCGCTAACTTGAACGCTGACAATAGCAAAATTGCACCCAGAATTAAGTACAGATGAGAACTAGACACATACCTCAACAAATTGCTACCAATTAAAGCACCCAAAATTGAACCAACTGCCATTGAACTAATAAATTTGTACTCTGATGTCACCTCTTTTAGCCGTCCCTGACGTTTGTACTTAAATAAACCCATCAAAATTGTGGGAATGCTAATGGCAAGACTCAAACTCCCCGCCAATTTAATCTCAACAGCAAACAGCAAAATAACTGTAGGAATTATTAACTCGCCCCCAGCCACACCCAGCATACTGCTAAATATTCCGATCGCAATTCCCGCGATAAATCCGGCGCTGATTCTCAACAAACTGGGTAAGGACAAACTGCCCACACTGAAGATAAAATTATGCCCAATCAGGACAACGCTCAAGAAAACCAAAAAAGCCACAACAACTCGATTTAAGGTTCGTTCGTTGATGCGGGTGGCATAGTTTACCCCAATAGAAGAACCTATCAGAGAACCCGCCAAAATATTGATCATTACAGACCAGTTTGCCACAACATTCTCCAGACCGATAATGCCACCCCTAAAGACAAATGAAAACGTCACAGTGACTAGACTCACCATCAGATTGATAATAATTGCTTGAAGAGTCCGATAGTTAAAAATGCTGACTAAGACAGGTAAGCGAAACTCTGCTCCCCCCAATCCAATTAGCCCACCCAGTAGCCCAATCAAAGCACCCCAAACAAACGCCCAAAGAGTTCGCATTGCCACCTCTGATGCAAATATTTTTGCGTAATGCCAGTATGATACCATTGTCGGCTAGAGTGAAGATATTAAAGTTTAAAAAAACATTCTATCAACAGGTCTATGATGGGCAAGATTTGTAATTACTCATGGTTCTCTTTGATAGTTTTCTCTCCATCGTCGCAACTTCTCGCTCATATCTTCTTTCCTCAACATAAAAGAGTATTTACTAGAGCCAATCCGCTGTGAACTATAAATGCCAGCATGACCTGAAAAAACATAGCTCATCACACAAGCGATCGCAATAAATACCCCGGATTCCAGACCAAAAAGTTCAATTCCCATTAAAGTTGAGGCGATCGGTGTATTCGCCGCACCGCCAAAGACAGCAACAAATCCCATTCCTGCCAATAAAGGTGCTGGTAATGCCAATATTAATGACAAAGTATTGCCTAATGTTGCACCAATAAAAAATAGAGGAGTCACTTCCCCGCCTTTAAAACCTGCCCCTAAAGTTAAGGCAGTTAAAGCGATTTTTGCGGCAAAATCCCAAGGTGGTAACTGAGTGTAAAACGCATCGACAATGGTAGGAATACCCAAACCGATGTACTTAGTGGAGCCCATCGCCCAGACACTCAATGCGACAATCGTACCACCGATCGCAGGACGGAAAGGAGGATAGGATATTTTTGCTTTAAAAAAGTGACTAATTTTGTGAGTTAATTTCGCAAAAATCATCGCTACAATGCCGAAGATTGCACCAGCGACAATTGCAGAAATTAACCCCATTGGAGTTACCGTTGGTACAAGGGGAGCATGACGATATGCTGTATGGTGCAAACCCAAAACTAAGGTGATTCTATCTCCTACAACTGCTGCAACTAAACAGGGAAAAAGAGCATCATGGTTAATAGTTCCAATTGCTAAAACCTCTAAACCAAAGATAGTTCCGGCCAAGGGAGTTCCAAAAACCGAAGCAAATCCGCCACTGATTCCAGCCATTAATAAAATTCGGCGTTCGGCGTGTTTAAAGCGGAATATTCTAGTTAATTGATCGGCGAGTGATGCCGCAATTTGCAGTGCTGTCCCTTCACGACCTGCGGAACCTCCAAATAAATGAGTTATATCTGTACCTAGTAGTACCATCGGAGCCATCCGCAAGGGAATAATATTTTGGGGGTGATGAATCTCTTCGAGTAAAAGATTATTTCCCGCTTCTACTTTTTTGCCATATCGATGATAAAGCCAACCACTTAAGAATCCAGCTATGGGCAATAATGCAATAATCCACAGATGTGATTCTCGCCAATTTGTTGGCCATTCTAAAGATGCTAGGAGAGCGGCGGAACCTAAGCCAGAAAGAATGCCAACTATACAAGAAATGATGAACCACTTGCTGAGTTGGGGTAATGCAATGAATTGCTCAAATTCCTCAAACCATTTCATGATACAAACTCCTTTTTTTGACTTTTGATTAAAGTGCCATTTCTGTAATTGCTGGCTGGTTAACGAGGTCATAAACCGGGTTTTGAACTGTTCTTATAGTTGAAAAACACAGATTTTTCAGAGAAATTTGGTTCCTTTACGTAAGTTTTGTTCTACCAAAATTACGGGAATAGAACTATTTTCTATCACCGTTTGCGATACGGAACCAACTAACACCTGTTGCCAAGGTTTATGTCCTCGTTTTCCCATCACAATATCTGTCACCTGATACTCTTGGGAAACGCGCATAATTTCCTCTGGCACTGAGCCAGTAATGGTAATAAATTGATGGCGGATATCTGAAAGTAATTTTTGAGTGCGATCGCGCAATTGTTCGACAGCCTCTTTTTCCACAATATTAATGACGTGCAACACAATTACCTCCCCATCAACACGACGTGCTAGGCTTGCTGCTTCGATCAAAACTTCTGTAGAAAAGGGAGAAGTATCCACTGCTGCTAACAATATACTACGAGTTACTACGGTTACTTTTGTCGGATCGACTTCTCCCCGTTCTAATAATTTGGGTGCAAACATGGGAATTGCCCAAGCACCTATCGGCGCTGTTATCAAAATCGAGAGGACAGCAACGGCTAAGATAATTTCTCCCCCTTCAATTCCCATAGATAGAGGAATCCCACCAATGGCAGCTTGAACGGTGGCTTTTGCCATATTTCCTGGTAACAAAAATAGCTTTTCTCGCCAATTCCAGTTACTGCCAAATGTGGAAAGATACCAGCCTATTGTGCGACCAACAAACAAACCAATTGCTAAAACTAAAAGCCCCGACAAAAAAGTATTTCGTAATACCTGAAGTTGAATACTGGCTCCCAACAAGACAAATAAAACAATCTCAGCGACAATCCATAAGCTGTCAAATGCACCGCGTAGCCGTCTAGCTAAAGGTGCATCAAGTTCAATCAAAAAGAATCCCATTGCCATTGCTGCCAAATAGCCAGAGTAGGGGAAATTTTGCTCAAAAATCACCAATAAAAGTGCAATACTGGCGGCAATCAATACATCTTGTACGGCGTTTTGCGTCCAGTTTTGTTGAGTGAGTAGAGAGACAGTTAGACGAGCAGCAATGTAGCCAATTAATACCCCAAATCCTACTTCTATCGCTACCTGAAAAGGGAGCATTTGAACGGCAGTTAGGGTGAATCCTCCTGGAATGGTGATGTTTGCAACTTCTCCTTGACCAAAAAAACTCAGAAGTAAGCTAAAGACTAACAGTAATAAAACATCAGATAAGGCGCTACCTGTAAGAATTGCATCGGGAATTCCTTTGGTGACACCCCAACCTAAACTTTTTAGTCGTAGCATTCCAGGGACAATTACAGCGGGTGATTCTGCGCCAATTACACAACCCAAAAGTAACCCTGTGGGAAAGTCGAATTTAAAAATTAGCATGGCAGCGAGTGCGATCGCAATTGCTTCGATTGCCGCTGGTAAAACTCCTAACCGCAGAGCCACAGTCCCCTGCTGTGCCAGCTTTTCTCGATCTAATCCTAATCCCGCTTTCATCAGGATAATGATCACTGCCACAATTCGTAGATTATCCGCCGATTTCAGCACTTCAGGACTGAGGACATCACTAACTTGCGGCCCTAAAACTATCCCCACCAAAATCATCCCAATCAAAGGTGGAGCACCTAAGCGACGGGCAATCTGACCCGCAAAAAAGCCCATTAATAAAATCCACAGCACACTAGCTAACATTAGATTCCTTCCTCCAGATCCTGGGTATGGACAAAGGCTTGCTAGCTGTGAGAAGTTAGTGAGAAGTTTTCACGGCCCTACTCTCCGGCAGCAAGCCAGAAAAGTAGGAGCCATCAGCCTTTTAGTCTTTCAATTAACGCAAGGAAAGAATGACGCTTCAGGCGGTTTTGGCGAGCTCCATCGCCATTAAGATTCTTATACCATCTTTTGTACAGAAAGCGAAAGAAGATATTTTTTTGCAGAATCGCGATCGCAACTGGCAACGTCAGCCCGTTAGCGAAGCCCGCCCCTACGGGGGCTACGCCAACGAAGAGAACCGCCCCGACGGCAAAAAAGTAAAGATGAGTAAAGCAGTGTATCATTGGTGTCCCACAGCCAGTTAAACTCATCACAGCCGCTTTTTTTAGGAATTGCAGTAACTTTTGCCGCCCGGGCTGTCACCGCACAGCCAGCCGCACAGGTACAGCAGCAAGGCGATATCTCCTCCAGATAACTGAGTTCGATCGCAGACTTGGAATACTGAGGTCAAGAAACCCTTAAACTTACCACAGTCTGGGTAAGGTGTTTGTATCGCACCCTACAATTACAGTTCTTGGGTTAGTCCTGCAGCACTTAAAACGCAGGCTGTAAAGTGCAAATATACATAAATACCCAAACACCAGATTTTCATGACAAAAGGGGACTTGTAACAAGATGGATCGATCGTCCGATCAAAACCGAATAGTTGAATATTTGCGGATTAAGCCAATTAGTCACAGTCAGATTTACACTTCCCAAATTGCAGTACCAGAGCCTCAGAGGGGGGAGATTCCCCGCGAACGCCGCGAAGCTATCAGGAGAAGTTTGATCGAGCAAGGCAGCAACTTGATTCCTTTAATTGTGCGCCCCACTGAAGCTTACAGCAATGAAGAAGAATATGAAGTTGTCTGCGGCTCAGATTGGTGTATTCTTGCTAAAGAACTCGGCATCGAGCAAATGTGGGCTTGGGTATTTGAAATGACCGACGAGGA
>JBBSNU010000154.1:0-9425 GCA_038260455.1 Chroococcales cyanobacterium
CCGGGAAGGCTTGGTCAAATTTATTTGTCACCAACTTTGGAGACTCAACTCGCCAGCGGTAGAAGGGGTGCGAATTCACGCGCGGTTGGCTGGAGAACCAGAGATTCTCTGGAAACAGTCAGTGCGAATTGTGACTCCGGCAAATCGGCGGCAAAGGCGCGATCGCTCGCTATTCGCCATAGATTGGGTTAAATTTAAAACGTATCGTTCTCTGCTGCTAGTGGGATCGGCACTTGCTTCATTTATTTTAGGGTGCTGGGTGAGCTACCACGAAGCACTGGCCGTGCGGTTAGTATCCCCAGTCTCGCCGTACCAGCAAGCTGGGCTAGTTTCGGGGCCGCCTCCCAAACGTCCAGATTCGGTGCAAGCGGCATTGGAAGTAGTACCCGTAGTGCAACAAAAGCAGGTTGCTAATCCCTACGATCCCACCGTAACGCTGATGTTCGGGGGAAATGTGAATCTATCCGATGCGATGGGAGCATCTGCGGGTAACGATTATAATTGGGCTTTTGCCAATATGGACGAGTACCGGCAAGCAGATGTGTCGATGGTTAATCTAGAAAACCCCCTGACTACTTCTACCTTGACCAAGAACAAAAAACAATTAAATTTTAAAGCCGATCCAGAATTGGTGAAAGTATTAACAGCAGGAGGAGTGGATATTGTCAATCTGGCAAATAGCCACGCTATGGATTACGAGGAACCGGGGCTGGTGGAGACTATAAATACTCTAAATAATGCTGGAATTGGGCATCTGGGAGCCGGTAGAAATATTAAAGAAGCTAGGCGTCCAGATATTATTGAGGTTAAGGGTCAGCGGATCGCTTACCTCAGTTATTATGATACCGACCTTAACTCTGCCGACCAAGGAAAAGCTGGTACTAATCCCCGCCGCAACAATCGCGTGGCAGAGGATATTCGAGCTCTCAGGGGTCAGGTAGACTGGATTATTGTTAATTACCACTGGGGAGTTGAGTTGGCAGATTATCCGGGAGACTGGCAAATTGATTTGGCTCGGTTTACGATCGACCAAGGAGCAGATTTGGTAGTGGGACACCACCCCCACGTCCTCCAAGGTGCAGAAGTTTACAAAGGCCGCCCGATTGTTTACTCGCTTGGTGATTTTATCTTCGGCGCGAATGCTCGCAGCGATTACGATACTGCAGTCCTGAAAGTATCGCTCAAAGACAGGAATATGAAGGTAGAATTTCTGCCTGTGGAGGTGAAAAAGTTTCAGCCGAAGGTGGTAAATGGGGCGGCGGGCGATCGGATTCTCAAACACGTCGAACAAATTTCTAGTATTTTCGATCGACCAATGCGATCTTCTGTAGTTCTCGATGCCACAATTAACTCAGGAATCACACCAAAAACTCCAAATTATCCATTGTCCCCAGCCAATAGCGGTATCGACGGGCCAGGGCTGAATTCCCCCAAAACAGCAGGTGAAAGCAATCTGCCAGTCTCAGGACAATCCAAACCTACTCCGATTTTGCCAGCTTTGCCTGCAGCGCCCAAACAGCCGGACAACTCCTCATTTTTTCAGAACGGCGCTGGGCCTGCAATTGAGTCAAGCCCGCCTCAAAATCAAGATTTGCCGCCGCGCATCTACCGCAATCTACCTCAAAATCCCAGCCGGGAAGCAGATCCGTTTACCAAAGAGCCATTCATCAAAGAACCGTTTATTGCGCCCCCATCTGGGAGTCAAGGAGGGGCGATGAGTCCCCAAAGCTATCTTCCCCCGACTCGGGATCTATCTTTCAAAGTCGGAGTCAAAGAGCAGCAGACTCGCAGGATCGTTCCAGACACCAGGATCGATCGGTCTAAGCGGGCGATCGCGCTGCCTCCTATAATAACTGCCAGCATGGGGACGGCCGATGAAAGTCGGATCTATGATGCACAGGGGTAGAAAAGGGGCGGTAATGGGCAAAAATCAACTAGCAGCGACCAATTACGACCGATTTACTCACAACCAATGATCGACGACCTACTAACGATGACAAATGTGTTTGCGATCGCGCTGAAGCAAAAGCAGTATAAAACCTATATCCTCTCCGACGAAACCGCTAACTCTACTCTAGAAGTTGTGCCGGAACGGGGCGGTATTGCCACTAGCTGGCTGGTTGAAGGCAAAGAAATGTTGTACTTGGACGCGGAACGGTTCGCCAATCCCGATCAGACTGTACGCGGCGGGATTCCCATCTTGTTTCCCATCTGCGGCAATCTCGCCGACAAGACCTACACCTACAAAGGAGTCTCGCGCCAGCTCGACAGACACGGCTTTGCTCGCGATTTGCCTTGGACGGCGACGGAACAAGTCACGGAGGGTTGCGCGGCTCTTACCCTAGTGCTTAAAAGCGACGAGAAGACTCAAGCTGTTTATCCGTTTGATTTCCAGCTAGCTTTTACTTATCAAATTAAAGGCAATTCTTTGGAAATTGTGCAGGAATACACCAATCTCGGTGTAGAGCCCATGCCCTTTTCTAGCGGCTTGCACCCTTACTTTTTCGCTCCCGACAAGACAAATCTGCGCTTTCAGATTCCGGGGATGCAGTACAGAGATCGGAATACCGACTCCAAGGGTTATTTCACGGGGGTTTTTGACCCGACGCTGGATGAAATAGATATTTCCTTTGATGAACTCACGGGTCTTGCTGCTATTGTTACTGACGCGGCGCGCGGCTTGCGGCTCACCCTCAGTTACAATTCCAGCTATGGGAAGTTGATATTCTGGATGCTTGAGGGCAAGGATTTTTATTGTCTGGAGCCTTGGACTGCCCCTGGAAATGCTCTAAACACTGGCGAACACTTGATTTATTTGCAGCCGGGAGCGACTTGTCAGACGATCGTGCGGATGACTGCAACTTTTTTGTAAAAAACACTTGCTATTTGAAATGATGGGTGCTACTGTTAGAAATTGTCTGCGGTAACAACGTTTACAGGGGTCGCTAGCTCAGCGGTAGAGCATTCGGCTTTTAACCGATTGGTCTCGGGTTCAAATCCCGGGCGACCCATTAAAAAGTTTTGAGTTTTGAGTTTAATGCTCAAAACTCAAAATTTTGTTTTTTGAACTTTTAAGTATAGCGGTCGCCAGCAAGGTTATTGACAATTTTGAAGATCGCCTTGGGGTGGGGCGGGTTGCGAGGGTTTGTCTACAGGCGCCAAAGATGCAGGGGAACCCGCCGATCGCGCACTAACCGTCAGGGCGATTGCTATAAATCTGGAAAGATAATGCGCGATCGGCTACAAATTGTCTTAGGATTATCGTAAGAATTGAACTTGTCCAAAATCCACTGCCCAGAAATCACAAATAATTAGGAGGAATATCTATGGCGCTTGTACCTATGCGACTGCTGCTCGACCACGCGGCTGAAAATGGTTACGGCCTACCGGCTTACAACGTCAACAACATGGAGCAAATCCAAGCGATCATGCGCGCTGCTGACGAAACCAACAGCCCCGTGATTTTGCAAGCTTCTCGCGGCGCTCGCTCCTACGCTGGAGAAAATTTCCTGCGCCATTTGATTTTGGCAGCAGTTGAAACCTATCCTCACATTCCCATTTGTATGCACCAAGACCACGGCAATGCCCCCGGCACTTGCTATTCTGCCATGCGCCAAGGTTTCACCAGCGTGATGATGGACGGTTCTTTGGAAGCAGATGCTAAGACTCCCGCCAGCTACGAGTACAACGTTGAAGTTACTCGCGAAGTTGTGAAGGTGGCTCATTCGATCGGCGTTAGCGTTGAAGGCGAACTGGGTTGCTTGGGTTCTCTGGAAACAGGAATGGGCGAAGCAGAAGACGGCCACGGCTTTGAAGGTGCGCTTTCCCACGATCAATTGCTGACAGATCCCGAAGAAGCTGTTAATTTCGTTGAGCAAACCGGTGTTGATGCTCTCGCAGTGGCAATTGGCACTTCTCACGGCGCTTACAAATTCACCCGCAAGCCGACTGGCGAAATTTTGGCAATCAGCCGCATTGAAGAAATTCACCGCCGCTTGCCGAATACTCACTTGGTAATGCACGGTTCTTCTTCTGTACCCCAAGAATTGCTGGAAATCATCAACAGCAACGGCGGCAAAATCCGCGAAACCTACGGCGTACCTGTGGAAGAAATCCAAAAGGGCATCAAGTGCGGCGTTCGCAAGATCAACATCGATACTGACAACCGTTTGGCGATTACCGCTGCGGTGCGCGAAGCTTTGTTTGCTAAGCCCGAGGAATTCGATCCGCGCCACTTCTTGAAGCCGTCGATCAAGTATATGCAGAAGGTTTGTAGCGATCGTTACAACTCTTTCGGTTGCGCTGGTCAAGGTACAAAGATCAAGCAAGTTTCTTTGGACGATTTCGCAGCTAAGTATGCTAAGGGCGAATTGAGCTCTTCTGTTAAGAAGACTGTAGCTGTTTAATAATTTTAGGTTGAGATTTGAGATTTGTCTGAAGTCTCAAGTTTGGATACCCGGGTAGCTGTGAAGTTGCCCGGTTTTTGTTTGCGGAGAGTAGCTGAATCTCTGTTTTGCTGTTGCATTAGTGCGAGAGTCCCCGCTAGCTAGATATAGCAACCGATTAAAGTCGGTTAGGACAGGTTGTTATATAATAAACCCAATTTGTAGGGGCGGGTTCACCAACAATTAATGGTAAAAATGAATAATATTATAAACCCGCCCCCGCCCATCGAAAATAAAAATGTACGAGTAATTTATTGGTAGAATGTTGATGTCAATTATGGCGGGGATGGGGCGGGTTTATGAGATTGTTTGTGGGTTTCATAGATGGTTGATGAACCCGCCCCTACAGAATTTTGGGATTTTTTTTATGACGCGAGGCTTGAACGCACTCGCGTCTACACAAGCGCGTTTTGTAGGGGCAATCCCCCCGTGGTTGCCCTCATCGGTGATGTTGTGTCCAGCATTATTACTGCTGGCGAATACTCTCGATTAACTCAGTCCTTGCTGCTAAAATATCAGACATTTGCACACAACGAACTAGCAAAGCAATATCTAAATCCGGCAAAAATTCACTGCGGGAAATTTGCTCATAATTATTTTCATGGAGTCGATAAAGCACAAGCTGATTATTTTCCCAAAACCAAACTTCAGCAATTTTCAACCGCTTGTATTTTTCTAGTTTATCTATGCCGCCGCTGGTAATAGTGACTTCAATTGCCAAATCAGGATGTGCTTTTTTCTCACCTAAATAGTAGGACTCATCTGGTTCAAATGACACATCTTGAGTTTTGTCCCTGCGAGTTGCATTGCCAACTGGAATAAACTTAATACCTTTTTCAAAAAAGTAAGCTTCTAGCAAAATAGCTAGCATTTTTTTGAAAATTTCATGCGGTTCGCCAGTTGTCATAAACTCCACACACCCATCTAAATAAGTTATTCGCAAGCCTGGGGCATCTTTTATTAAGCTTTCTAGCGCTTCAAATTGCTCCCAAGTATAATAACCGGGTAAGATAAAGCGTTGTTCTTGAATAGTTGTTATTTGTTCTGAAACTTGTAAGATCATGGGCGTAATGCTCCGAATAAAAATCAGTAGCCCTGCCTTAGTTTTAAGTAGGGAAACGGCACTGCCGTGTCCCGATCCGGCCCAGGACACGGCCGTGCCGTTTCCCTACTGTATTTCATGGGGATGAAAACTGCCATATAATCTAAATAGGGAATACTAATTAATAAAAATTAGATGCAATTAAGTTTTTTATGATAAAATGAAGCTAATCAATGTTGGCAATTTAACTGCTTGAATCAAAGGTGAACGCATGGCAAAGGTTATTGCAGTTACAGATGCTATTAAAAGCCTTGCTGAGGCTGAATCAAGGTTGAATTTGAGCCGAACTGAGGATGAGGCTTTTTTTACTGAGTGGCTAGCCGAATTACCAAGTCCCAGCGATTCGGAACAGAGTGCTTTGGATACGCTACGACGCAGATTGCTATATCATAGAGCAGATGGAGAGTTGTTAGAAGGGTCAGTGACATTGCTGGTGGCATCACCTTTGTTAGAACTGGCGGGATTCTACGATCCACCGTTTAGAATGAAGGCTGAGGCTGCGGTCGAAATTGCGATCGATGATGGGGAAGAAACGCTGCGCGGACGAATTGATATTTTGATTTTGCAGAATCAGCTTTGGGTAATGGTTTTGGAGTGTAAGAAGACTACGATTTCGACGCGATCGGCATTACCCCAAGCATTAGCATACATGATGGCAAATCCTGATTTGGATAAACCGAGGTTTGGGATGTTGACGAATGGCGATGATGTGTTGTTTGTGAAACTTATGGCTCAACCTACGCCCGAATACGGGTTGTCGCGGGCGTTTTCGATCTATACTGTGCGTAGTGAATTGCGATCGGCTTTTCAAGTTTTGAAGCATTTAGGGCAAAGCATAACTAGCTTATAAGTTACTTTGAAGGACGCACAACACGAATCAGTTTGCCTTGCAAAGATTCTGCTGCTGTAATCGCAATGTGGATTCGGTTAGCCAGCGCTTCCCAATCGCGATCGTTCGTACAGGCGATAATGCCAGCATGATCTGGCTGTATGCGGTGCAGCCGAAAGAAATCTTTTCGGTTCTCGGTAATCACAGCACGTTCCTCGCTAGTTGCGAAAGCTAACACATCTGGGTCAGGAATTTTCTGATTCGCTCTGCCTGCTTCTTGGATAGTCAAAACATCGTGTCCCAAAACCCGCAGGAATTCTACAACCGGATAGGGGTATTGCTCATCGGCATAGAGGCGTGCCATACGTTAGAGTTCCTCGTCCATTACTTCGTCGTTTTCCCGGATTTCTGTTTCAATTTCGTCGGGAAAGGCTTCGGCATAAACCCAAGCGTTAGCAATATCAGTAGCAGAGAGGGCTCGATAGCTTGTGAGTAAATCGGCTTCGCTATACCCAATGCGACGAGCTTCTACAAGTCCCCAAACGGTGATGCGAGTTCCCGCAATGCAGGCACTTCCACCACAAACATTAGGCGTTTTTTCAATACCGCGCCCTAGGGTGATTTTCCCCTGAGATAGGAGTTGAATAACTTGAGCTTTTTCGTCGTCAGAGAGTGCCAGCAGTTGAGGCTCTAATTCTTTCAGCGTCATGGCAAACAATGGAATTGCGACTACTGATTATTCTATCGAATTTATTCTATTCTGTTCGCTTGGAGTGGACTTCGTTTGTATAGTCGCGGTTTCAACCGCCGAGTATTATGGCAGCATATTGCCTCAGTACAGGTGAAATCGTGTAAAAGTTTGCTTGTTGTTCAATCAAGCAGCGCCGCGATAAAGATTGCAGCGCATTTACCAAGTCTGATGCGGGAATTCGGCTATTTTCTAGCAATTGGGTGAGGTTGATTGTATCGCTTGCTTTCGCCAATAAGGAGAGGACTTGTTTTTCTAGTTCGGATAGGCGGCTAAATTGCTGCTGTAAAACATCTTTCAAATCTTCGGGCAACAATATAATATCATTTAATAATAACTCTGTGACGCATCCGCCCAACTCCTGCATCAGAGTCGCGACGCTTTTTAACCAGAGGGGATTGCCTTGGTAGCGGTGAATCAGTGCTGAGTAGTTGTCGATGTCTGCTAATCCATAATCTCTGAGTATTTCCCGTGCGGCGGCGATGTCTAAACCTTTGAGTTGTAAGGTATTAATCTGTGTATTTAGGCTTTTAGTTTGAGTAACTTCTCTTGGTTGTTCCCAACCGATTAGCAGAAAGCAACTTTGATGGGATATTTTTTCTATTTTTTTGAATAAAGAGCGATATTCTTCGTATTCTGGTTGATATTTTCCTGCTAATTCGCCGCTGCTGAACAGGTTGTGAATGTCATCTAAGACTACTAAGCAGCGATGTTTTTGTAAATATTTAATTAGGGATAATGCTTTCTGGTTGGTTGTGGGTGATTCTTGCTTTTCTGACTGCGAGAAAAACTGGATTAAGTGGGCTTCAAATTCAGGGAGGGTGGGGGATGTGTCGAGGTTGCACCAAATGACGTATTCAAATTCGTCTTTGATTTGTTGGACGAGTTGCACTGCTAGTGTGGTTTTGCCGATGCCGCTGATGCCGGTGAGGGCTATGAGGCTGCTGTTTTGTTGTAGAATCCAGTTTGTGAGGGTTTGGAGTTGTGGGGTGCGATCGTAGAAAGCACCTAATTGCGGCATTTCGCTTAAGTCGTGATGGGATGTTTCTTGATTTGGTGGGTGTGGATTTGGTCGATCGGGCGGATGTCTAGCTTCTCCACAGGTGTTAAAATTACCAGTCACTACAACATCTTTTACAAAACTACCAATCGCTATAGTCTCTTTTTCAGAAATCGATACATTAGAATATAAAAACCTTCCCATCGTAGAGTGTAAATTTGATTTGCTGACCTCTTCTCCTAACTCTTCTGAAAGTATTTGCCATAGTTCTGATCCTACTTTTCTCACACTACTTTCTGAACAGTCAAAATCTTTGGCTATGTGCTTGTATGTCTCACGATCTAGAGTGCCTTTTAGTACCGCTTCCTGTAAGTCGTCTAGGTGTGCGCCGGTTTTCTCAAAGACTATCTTATCGGCAATTTTTAAGGCTTCTTTTAGGTTCATGGGGTCATGGACTGTGAGTTGTATTGTATTATAGAGCACATTGGAGAACATTTTAATACATTTTTCTACATTTTTGCACAAAAGTAGATCAAATTGAGCCGATGGGGAGGCAGACTGGAAACAAAGTTGAACATTTTTGGGCTAGACAAAACTTGGATTTATAGGGATTATGGGAGAAGTATAAAGTGTCAATTTATCGATTGAACAATTGCCGCTTTCTAGCCTGTAACAGTGTCTTATACCTAAACAAGTCGCTCACGAAGGAAGTCAAACAATGGGTTTTAAGTCAGATCATGAGTTTCGGACAGACCTATGGAAAGATGTTACACGTGGCTTAACCGATGACCTTCCAGGAAAAGCACATCAACACTTGGGCAAATATTACAGAGAGGAAAAAAATGATATGGATTACGATGAACTCCTAGATGTAGTAAAAGAGTTTATGTCTAATTACTCAGAATGGTCTTGGAACAAACGTAGTCAACGTTGGGACGTTGCTGAATGAAAGTATGACTTGCCCTCCGGGGTAATGCCAAGAGTGCTTACCCCGGAGACGCTTTTAGCAATCACAGGGGGATTGCCCCTACAGATTTCATATCCCAATTCAGGAACGCCCAACGTTGGTATCAGTAGAAAGCTAGTGCGATACTTACACTCCTTAATGCGATTGATCCTCTCCCGTAGGCTGGGTTGACGCAATGATCTCTAAGAAACCGGGTTCTTCCTTACTTACTATGCTAAATCAATAGCTAAATCAGTAAAAATATCGAAACAAATATATAGAAAAGTAAATCAAGTCCTTGTCCAGCTTGACATTTGGGCTAGTTTAATTGTTAATTATCAAAGAGCCACAAGAG
>JBBSNU010000155.1:0-9390 GCA_038260455.1 Chroococcales cyanobacterium
TGGCGTTAGGAACTAGCGCTTCTGCTTGTGGAGGGGATGTAAGTCGCTCAGGTAAGATTTCGGTCTTGCTAGACGCTGTTCCCGTTGAGACAAGAAGCCAGCACGCGATCCGCCGTATCGGTCAGTGTCTGGTAGTTCACGATAATTCTCTTAAGTGGATTAACTAGGACATAAAATCTCAAATTAACTGTGCAAGGTGTGAAGGAGAGAATGACGTGACAAAATTGAAACGGCTGTTGAGGCGGCGCAAAAATGTAATCGTTGCTTTTACGGCCGCCGCCGCCAGTTTTTTACTGGGCGTGACGTTGCCAATGAACTTGCGGGCTACTGGGCCAGTGGCACCGATGCAGGCGCAAGTCTTGGCTGTATCCGAGCCCTCAGAACAAAAGCCGATCGCCAATGTTAATGGAATCAAAGGGGCGATCGCCAGTCGAGTGGAGTTTTCCCAACAGGCGATCGCCTCTTTGGAGGAAAAGCGCTTTCAATCAAGCCTGCCCTCCGAGTTGAAAGGTATAACCATCCGTCAGGCGAAACTCGACTCGCGGCACAAAGCGATCGCCCTGACATTTGACGACGGCCCCTGGCCGAAAACAACTACACAAATCCTAGATATTCTCAAGGAAAACAATATTAAGGCTACATTCTTCTGGGTAGGAAGATACCTGCAAACTTATCCCGAAATTGGCAAACAGGTCGCAGCAGCCGGTCACGCGATCGGCAACCACACTTGGAACCACCAATACATTAAGTACAAAGAAGACGGTGCAGCTCGGGAGATCGATCGCACGTCATCGTTCATTGAAGAATTAACCGGGGTAAAAACATCGCTTTTCCGCCCGCCGGGAGGCATTTTAAACAATGGATTAGCAGCTTACGCACAGAAGAAAAATTATACAATTGTGATGTGGTCTGCCGATTCTTTAGATTGGCGGAGTGCTACGCAATCGTTGATGGACAACGTGTTTCGGCAAGCAAGTTCCGGCGGCATTGTGTTGATGCACGACGGCGGTGGCAATCGAGCTAAGACTGTACAAGCTTTGCCCAATATTATTGCTAGATTGAAAAAAGAAGGGTACAAGTTTGTAACGGTTCCAGAGTTATTGCAGATGCAAGAACAAGAGTTAAAACAGCAAAAAACAGCCAAGAAATAAACAATTGGGAGAGTGGAATTAATTGCCATTTTCCCATTTTTTTTTAGGGAGTTCGATCGATTCTGAGAACTAGAGCTGAAGGAAGAAGGAAGAAGTCGATGAAGAGGATCGGCACGGGGCACGACCCTACAAAATCATCGTTTTCTTGAGAATGAAACAGCCATGAATTGCATTTCCCTTCTGCCTTCTTCGTTCTTCCTTCTTCCTTCTTCGTTCTTCCTTCTTCGTTCTTCCTTCTTCGTTCTTCCTCTGGACAAATTGATCGACAATCGCTAAGCTGTCGCGCATTTAAATTGTATATTCAGGGCGGGATCTCCCGCCCACCCCACTCATTGTTTGATTGTTTTCTGATCTACAATTTAAATGCAGAACAGCTTATGCTGTTGTAAGAGAGCATCAGTCCGATCGCTAGGTCGATCGCGTACCAGCCATGACCCAAAGTCTTAGTGCGACAGGCTTGCCCCCAGCCTTCCCAGATCACACGCAACTCCCAGAATCCGACGGTACTTTTGTGAAAAATTTCCAAGAGCACCCCCAGAGCATCCTGCTCACAGACTCCCTAGAAAGCACGCTGCAAACGCTTCACCCCGACGGACAATATGCGATCGGGCAAGATAGTGGCATCTACTGGCGCGAAACCGACCCTCCAGAAAAGGGAGCCGAAGCCCCTGACTGGTTCTACGTCCCCAACGTTCCGCCCATGTTAGACGGCGAAATTCGTCGCTCTTACGTGATTTGGCGCGAGTATATGGTGCCAATAATTGCGATCGAGTTTGCCAGTGGGAATGGTTCCGAAGAGCGAGACAACACGCCTTTATCTCGTTTACCAGAAGGTACTACTCAGAAACCAGGGAAGTTTTGGGTATACGAACAGATTATCCGCATTCCCTACTACGCCATATATATAATTAAAACCAGCCAACTGGAAGTCTACAACTGGGTGAATGCTTGCTATTGCCGATTGGAACCGAACGATCGCGGACATTACCCGATCGACCGCATGGGCATAGAATTGGGCGTATGGGAAGGCAGCTATCAAAATCAGACACAGCGGTGGTTGCGCTGGTGGGATAACGAAGGAAATTTGTTGCTGACGGGAAGCGAGCAAGCTCGACTCGAACGCCTCCACGCCGAACAGGAACGCCAACGGGCTGAAGCTGAGCGTCAGCGAGCCGATCGCGCAGAGCAAACACAACAAGATGCGATTCCGCAACTGCTGGCAATGGGTTTAACCGTGGAACAAGTTGCCCAGGCGCTTTCTCTGTCGGTGGAGGAGGTGCAGCGTTTGGGATAAAGCTCTGCTTCTTTGTCCTTGCTATTACAATAACTTCTCCATAAATACATGACATGGACTATCGTTGTATCTCTCAATTGGATAAAAGCCAAGCTTCCTATAAAGTTTGAGGGCCTCTGGTTGTCGCTCTTCGTTTGCTAAGTCAAGCCTAATCTTCCGATAACCCGCCGCGAGTGCGAAATCAAAGAGTATTTGAGCCATTTTCCAGCCTAACCCCTGTCCTCGATACTCTTTGAGAAACCACATCCGCTTAAGTTCGCAGATTTCATCATCGAGTTTTCGGATTGCGAAGAGTGCCTACAAGCTGCTCACCATCAACCAATACCAAGAACGTGCCGTTATTGTCGAAATAGTGCGATCGTACATTGTCAATATCAGACATCGAATCATAGCCCCTCAACTCATCCTTGGTTAGTACGCCATGCCAAATTTCTAGACATACCGCAATGACTACTTGCTTGGCTTGTTCAATTTGATATTGCTTGATTGGTTTAATCTCAACCACTTGCTTTGCTTTAAATTGTCACTACATAACCAAACCTAACATTAGTAGAACTTAGGCATAAATATCAAAGAAACCGGGTTTTTCACGAGTGTTAAAATCTCAAATGCAGTATTTCCGTAAAAAACCCGGTTTCTGCGTTCAGGACTAATCAGCTTAACTTGGATTTTCTTATCAACCGAATCTTAATTTTAGCCATATTACCAATTTAGGTTTGAATCTAACGGCAAATCCTGCAACTGAGAATTTATCCAAGCAGCCGCCGCTACTCCCGATCGCAAAGCAGCTTCAATTTGACCATCCCCGCACAAATCCCCCGCACAAACCAGCGGTAAACCTTCCAGGGCCGGCAAACAAGAAACAGACAAAGGATTTCGACAAAAAGCATAGCGCCAGCGGTGAACCTGCAACCATTCTGGCTGATTCAGCCAAGGCATTAAATGTTCAGAAGCGCGATCGAGCAATTCCCGGCCAACAGTATTCAAATCAGCAGCTTCTAAATAGCGATCGGCAAAATTGGCGCTGCTGTGAACCACAAACACAGGCTGCTGCGGATCGAATCGCTTGCTGCTGTCGAGGCCAACCCAAGCTAAATCAGAATCATTAGGAAAAGAAACAGATTTCCACTGCGGATTGAGATTGCTCAACTCTGAATTTCGTGCCGCAGGATAGCCAGCCATAACTGTAATGCAAGGGTCGTACTCCACAGAACGCAATTTGTCAATAAAATCCGGCGACAAACCGATTTCCGAATCCAAAAACATTAAAGCTTGAGGAGCAGGAATTGCTACAACCACAGCCTTAGCAATCAATTCTTGAGGTATCTCTAAATTGTCGTCGGTAACTTCCAGAGAAAGACGCCACATTTGATTGTCGGTACGAGAAATCGCTTTGACTCGGCGGCCGTACCAAATGTCTAAACCCTCTGCAATATACTTACCGACAGCATTCATCCCAGCAGGTGCGACATAACAAGAACAGGGAATAGCAGATATTTCTCCTTGTCGGAATTCTGCCACACTATCCGTCCAGAGTTTCACGATCTGTCGATCGAGCAAAACATCAATTAACGCCTGCACCGCCTCTCCCTGCGGCTCCAGATAGCGAGCCCCGTGATCTGCCCTAACGCCCTGTACGCGGCGAGTAGCGACTCGTCCGCCCGGGCCGCGAGATTTCTCAACAACCGCCACAGAATAGCCAGCGAGGCGCAACTGCCGAGCGCAAATCAGCCCCGCCATCCCCGCACCGATCGCCACAACATCGAACATAGTTAAACAATTAGTATTTTGGATTTAGTTATTAGCTTAAAGGCTGCGGGGCCACAGATGCTCTGCGCCACGAGTATAAAAGCCCAAAGCCGTAGCGTAGCGGAGCTCCATCCATCGGCCTGCGCCACGTAGTAGAATAGGGGACAGCATGAATCGACAGGTAAGACCAATTAAAAAATGTAGCGATTAAGCGACAATCTAAAATCTAAAATAGTATTAGGCGAGGGAAAAATTTTGGACGAACTCAGAGCAGCACTAGAATTAACAACAGAAGAAGAATTGCAGCAACTAACAGAACTCTTGTTCAGCCGCAAGTTTAACCCTTTAGATTACGTGCAAACCCCGGCACCGATAGACGTACAAAGCCGCGATCGCGAAGCATGGCTAGACGCCGTAGAACAGCGGTTTCGGTATCTTGCAGCCGACGGTTTGACGGTACTCAGAGGGCGCACCGAACAAGTAACTTACAGACAAGCACTAATTCAAGTTTGTCGCTATCTCAAAATCCCTTATCCCAAACAGTTGTCAACCACCGACTTAGAAGCCGAAGTATTTCTGCACTTAATGGGCCGCGCTTGGAAGCGCTTACCCGCCGACGAACAGCAAGCGTTGACACTGCGCGTACAGCGAGCGATTGTGGAGTCTAAACTATCCCAACCCCTGCCAATTTCTGCAGAAAAAGACCCGCTGGGTTTGTTGTTCAAAGGCGGCAGTGCTTTAGCTGTGAGTTCCATCTTAAAACCCATGCTGCTCAAAGTGATGGCGAATCAATTTGCGCTGCATTTTGCTACCTATCAAATGGCCAAACAAGGAGTGCTTGCGGGGAGTGTAACCGCAGCCACCCAGTTTCAAAATTATGTCGCAATTCAGGGGGCGCGGCGCGGGATGGCGGTGAGTGCGGCTCGTTACGGTACGGCGCGGAGCGTGTTTTCTTTGCTCGGCCCGGTGATGTGGACTTGGTTTTTGGCGGATTTGGGTTGGCGATCGATTTCCACGAACTACGGGCGCATTATCCCGACCATTTTTGCCTTAGCTCAAATTCGATTAACGCGATCGGAATGCGTTTGGGAACTAGCCTAACGATTTTGGATTTTGGATTTTGGATTTTGGATTGAAGAATTGAATAATTGAATAATTGGAGTGTGAGTGAACATCAAAAATCGGTGGAAATTAGCTGCCAAACAGACAGCCAAAAATCTCAAATCTCGCCTCCAAAAACATCCCGACAGCCGCCTGGAAATTCCTTGGAATTTCGCTCAAATCGGGATGCTGATTTTTCCCTTAATTCCAATTTTGGGAGCTTTAGGAATATTCTTAGGATTGGCCGGTACTTGCAAGCAAAAAATCCGCCAAATTAGCCGCCGCCCGCTGAATCGAGGATTCGCCATTCTCTTCGCGGTGCTAGTCATCACAACGGTTTTTGCCAACAACCGCATCGATGCTATTTTAGGCTTGTGCAATTTTTGGCCTTACTTTATACTCTTTGCCATTTTCAGCAGTTTAATTCAAACTCCGGCTCAGTTGCGACAAATGTCTTGGACGATCGCAATTAGTGCAATTCCCGTAATAATTTTAGGTCTCGGACAGCAATTTTTAGGCTGGAGCGGCATCGATTTATTGCAGCCTGTTTTTGGCTGGGTACTCGAACCCAAAGGCAATCCCCCCGGTCGCATGGCTTCTGTATTTATGTACGCTAATATTTTAGCTTACTATCTGACAATTTCTTTTATTTTAACACTGGGATTGTGGATGGAAGAAGGGTTCAGAAGGAAGAAGGAAGAAGGAAGAAGGAAGAAGGAAGAAAGAGGGAATAAGGAAATAATTAATCAATGCCCAATGCCCAATGCCCAATGCCCAATGCCCAATGCCCAATGCCCAATGCCCAATGCCCAATTCCTGTTTCTAAGTTTGGCTGTGCTGGGAAATGCTGTTGCTTTGATTTTTACTAATTCTAGAAATGCGTGGGGATTGGCCGTTTTAGCAGTTTTGGCTTTTGCATTTTATGCGGGTTATAAAAAAATATTAGCAGCGGTATTTAGTGGGGTTGGTGCAGTGTTTTTGTCGGCGTTTGGGCCGGAACCGCTGCGGCAATATTTACGAAGAATTATCCCGGCTTTTTTCTGGGCGAGACTTACCGATGAGATGTTTCCAAATCGGCCGACTGCTACTTTGAGAACTACTCAGTGGGAGTTTGCTTGGTCGATGACTCAGCAGCGTCCTTGGACTGGTTGGGGATTGCGAAATTTCACTCCTCTCTACGAAGCTCAAATGCACGAATGGCTTGGTCATCCTCACAGTTTGATATTGATGCTGACTGCGGAAACTGGAATACCCGCAACGCTTTTGTTGTTTGGTTTAGTTGGCTGGGTTTTGGCTAGAGGTGTTTTGTTGTTGATGAATTGGCCTATTTCTGCGACGGACATCCAACAAGAGCAAATAGCAACAGAGGAAGTAGGGGAAAATGCTTTATTGCTCAATCAAAACTCTCTAGTCAATAGCACAAATCAGGTATTTTGTCAAAAAAAACAAGCGGACGATCGCCTAATTTTCTTCAGTTATTTATTAGCCTTCGCCGCCTGTACGCTGTTTAACACTGTAGACGTGACGCTGTTTGATTTCCGAGTCAATACAATAAGCTGGTTGCTGTTAGCGGCGATTTGCGGAGTTGGCGATCGGGAATTGGTCATAGGAGGCAGAGGCTGGGAAACAAATAACAAATAACCGATAACCCTTCGACCCTTCGACTTCGCGAGCGGGTACCGCAAATAACCAACAACAGTCAACAGTCAACAGTCAACAGTCAACAGTCAACTGACATTATTCCACCGTCACCGACTTCGCCAAATTGCGCGGCTGATCCACATCCAAACCCCGACGCGCCGCAATGTGATAAGCCAACAATTGCAGCGGAATCACTGTCACAATCGGCGACAACAATTCATCCACCAACGGCACCGGCAAAACGTGGTCAAAAATATCGGCTTCCGCCGCGCCCTGCTTCGGAGTAACGCCAATTAAACGTGCGTCGCGCGCCTTGGCTTCCTGAGCGTTGGAAAGGACTTTTTCGTAGACACTTCCGGGCATCGCGATCGCCACTACAGGCACTTTAGCATCCAAAAGGGCGATCGGGCCGTGTTTCATTTCTCCCGCCGGATATCCTTCAGCGTGAATGTAGCTAATTTCCTTCAATTTCAGCGCCCCTTCCAAAGCAATCGGAAAATTAATTCCCCGCCCCAAAAAGATAAAATCTTGGGTTTCAGTAAACTGGTGGGACAATTCCTCCACATACTGTTCTTGAATCTCCAAAAACTTCTCAATTTGCCCTGGCAAATGGCGCAAACCAGCAATAATTTCTATCAATCTCTCCGTGCTGATTGTTTGTCGTTGGTGCGCCAAATCCAAAGCTAAGAAATAGAAAGCCATCAACTGACTGACAAAAGTTTTAGTAGCAGCAACGCCGATTTCTATACCGGCGTGGGTGTTGATAACGTGGGGCATCATGTGGGCGATCGAGCTTTCTGTCCTGTTAGTAATGCCCAACATTCTCGCCCGAAATTTATCTGTAAAACCCGCACGGCGCTGCTGTTCCATCCCCAAAGCAGCCAGCGTGTCCGCCGTTTCTCCCGACTGCGTTACCCCAATAGTTAAAGTATTTGCTGTCAGCGGTGCCGGTGCGTAACGGTACTCAGAAGCGTACTGCACCGCAGTAGGAATATTCGCTAACTGTTCCAACAAATATTTGCCAATTAGCGAGGCGTGCCAGCTCGTTCCGCAGGCGAGAATTGAAATTTGTTCGACATCGGCGCAAAGTTCATCTGGCAAGTTGAGATTGATGGGAGAGCGCAGATTTCCCGGCTGCCAATCGCTGTCTAAATAAGCATCCAAACAAGCTCGAACTACGGCCGGCTGTTCGTAAATCTCCTTGTGCATGAAGTGTTTGAAGCCTTGTTTTTCGACTAAAACCGGACTCCAACCAAGGATGCGCGGGCTTTTTTTGAGCCTTTCCCCTGTAAAGTTGTAAACTTCGACTCCCATTGGAGTTAGCCTAGCCAATTCGCCATTTTCCAAGGACAAAACGGTGCGGGTGTGAGATATTAAGGCCGGCGTGTCGGAAGCGCAGAAAAATTCGCCAGCACCAAAGCCAATTACCAAAGGAGCTTGCTGTCTGGCAAGAATTATTTCGTCTGGAAAGTCGGCGCAAATCGCAGCGATCGCAAAAGCTCCTTCTAACCGATTTACAACCTTGGAAACCACTTCCAAAAACGACAAATCTGCAAGTTCATCGGCTTGATTATCATTGGTATCTTGCTGATTCCGACTTCCGACTTCCCTCGCCTTTCTTTCTTCACCAAAAAATTCAGCGATTAAATGAGGAATAACTTCTGTATCCGTATCCGAGAGAAATTTATGTCCCTTCGCTTTCAATTCTTCCCGCAACTCGCGATAATTTTCGACAATTCCATTTTGAACTACGGCAATTCGCCCGCTATTATCTAGGTGAGGATGAGCATTATATTCCTCTGGTTTGCCGTGAGTTGCCCAGCGCGTGTGTCCGATGCCGATGGTAGCCGGAGAGTCTATCTCTGCTAGCTTTTCCCGGAGGTTGTGCAATTTGCCCTTTGCTCGGATGCAGGTAATTTCTCCTTCGGAGATGGTAGCCAGGCCTGCTGAATCGTAGCCCCGGTATTCTAGTTTCTCCAATCCTGCTAGCAAAATCTCGCTTGCTGCTTGCGTGCCGATATAGCCAACGATTCCGCACATTTAAGGTAAAACTCCTGCTTAGCGATCGCAATAAAACCCAAGTTTTATCATTTTTACCTTCTTCGTGCCACAAAATGCAGATTTTGCGACTAAAAGAGAGGGGGCAATTTAATCGCCCCCTCTATACGTGCCCGTAATTCGATCGACAATTCGATCGATATTTAGTAGGCTAGACCCATACTGCGAGTAGTTTCTGCTCCCAGATAAACCCGGATGCTTAGAAAATCGGTAGGGCAAGCAGTTTCGCAACGCTTGCAACCTACACAGTCTTCGGTGCGGGGAGATGAGGCAATCTGAGCTGCTTTGCAGCCATCCCAGGGCACCATCTCCAAAACATCAGTCGGACAAGCGCGGACGCATTGAGTGCAGCCGATGCAGGTATCGTAAATTTTGACTGAATGAGACATTGAATAA
>JBBSNU010000156.1:0-9353 GCA_038260455.1 Chroococcales cyanobacterium
AGGAGTCAGTAAAATGTTCAACTTAGCAAAAGCTTTCGGTTCTATTTTTTCTGTTCACACCTACAGCACAGCAAATAATATGTTAATCGACAACTACATCAATACCAATTTTCACTACTTCAACGAAGAAGCAGTTGTCGATGAATCGATTTACCCGAATCAAACAGGTCGCGTCCGCTTCCAAGGTAGCTGGTGGCCCGCACGGTGCGATCGCCAAATCACCCTCACACCCGGAGACACCGTTTATGTCATCGGCGTTGACAGCATCACTCTGTTAGTTTCCCTCACTCCCGCAGACTAAACTAGAAAGTAATCTCAACTTTTTCACTGTCTGAGCCCCGACTTCTTCAAGAAGTCGGGGCTCAGACTATTCTGTTTTTTAGTGGCAAATTGGCTTAAATACCCCCTTTATTTCTTAGCCCGCGAAGGCGGGCTTTGTTTGTGTAGTAGCGGTTTCAACCGCCGAATTATAGCTACAATAAAATGGCATTTTTGAGAGCTTGTTTGTTGAGCCGATCGCCCATTTGAGATTCGCTACTTTCTGGACTGACTGCTGCTGTTTCTGATGCTTTAGCCGGCGGTAATGGTTCGAGCAGTTTAGATTGAGCTTCCTGAATTGCAGGGTAATTTTCAGCCCAGGATGAAATCGCTTCTGAAAGGACATCGCTGTCATCAGATAAAGGTTCAATTAGCTGTGCTAGTTCAGTTAATTGGGCGGCAGAAAAGAGCGATCGCTGTTGAGTTAATAGTTCGATCAACGAGTCAATCTTTTGTTCGGGGAGTGACATCGATTCGCGTTGGATTTTGTGAATTGTTTGCCGCACAAATTCGGGAGACAAATCTAATAATTGTGCGATCGTCTCTAAATTTATCCCCAACCCTATCGTGCGACGAATGGCTTCTAACTTCGCCTGCTGCTCACCTTGTTCGAGTCCTTGTTCGAGTCCTTCTTCTAAACCTTCTTGCTTGACTTCTTGATAAAATCTGGTTTGTCTGAGTTCGCTTAAATTCAACATGGCGGCAATTTCCTCGCGGCTTTTTTGGGGGAGTTTGTAGACGATAATTGTTTCGATGAGGCTGATTAAATCGCGTAGAACGGTTGGATCGGACAACTGCTGTCGGGCCATTGCGATCGACTGCCGTGCTTGTTCTGCTGCTGTCTCTGCTGGCTCGATTACCAGTTTAACAATTTTCACTCCCAGCGATCGATCTGCGGCTTCTGGCAATTCATCGAGGTAAATCCGTTGCACCCGCTGACTGGTTAGGAGTTCCTGAAATTGCAGCATCTGTTCGTGTTCGATGCGGCGGCTGGGATAGATGACAACGACGCGCCAAGGATTGAGTGGTTTGTATTGTCGCAGATAGAGAAAGAGTTCGCCAAAGATGCGGTAGTACAAGTCGGGATCGGGTTGAAACTGAACTTCCGCCAAGTAAAATGGTTTTTCCGGTGCTTCGGTTGTGGGCAGAAATAACCCATCGATGCGGAATGCGAGTTGTTTGATTTCGCGGGAGGTGAATTCATAGGCGGCGGCTTCGTCTGGAGGGCGATCGATCAGTTCAAAGAAGAAGCTGGGAAATTCCTGAAACAGGCTGTAGAAAATGGTGTCTGTTTTCATGAGTTGTCGATGGGAATCGAAGATTGGTATTATACCATGCTAAGAGAGGAACAACCATGACACAAGAACCGATTTTTGAAGAAAGCAGTGGCAACGTATTCGCTGACCTCGGTCTGAAGGATGCAGATGAACTTTTTATGCGAGGCAAAATAGGGATTCAAGTAATCCGTATCCTGAAACAACGCAACTTGAAACAACGCGAAGTTAGTCAACTTTTTGGCATTCCACAGCCAGAAGTATCTCATTTAATTAACGGAGAGTTTCAACGGTTCAGCGAGGGAAAACTACTGCTTTTCCTCAAGCGACTCGATACGGAAATTACCTTACATCTTCGCCCTCGTAATGGAGGAAATCAATCTGCTGAAATTGCAATCTCGCTATAGGGGTTAACGCTTCACTATGTAAGTTACATCACCTATTGCGATCGTCCATCATACGCTCCCAATCCTGTTGAATACGCTTCAGGTCTCTCACTGCACCGAGACTTTGAAGGATATTGCAGGCACAATCATAGTAAGTTTGCGCTAAGTCCATGTTGTGAATAAATCGCTCAAGTCGAGCCAGATGATAGTTCGTTAGCGCTATGTGCTTCATCATACTGCAATTACTAACCACTTGGAGAGCTTCTTGCAAAATTCCCCCTGCCATTTCCAGATTACCTGCGTTAAGTTCAGCCTCTCCTAACTTGACTAATGTTTCACCAATCATCGGAATAAAAGTAGTATCAGCTAGGTCTGATTCTCCATGTTTTGCTACAAAAATTCGATAACATTGTCGAGTATTTTCTAAAATTTTGCGCTGTGTATCAGCAGTTAAGGCTGCGCTCTTTCTGTTATAGTCTGCCAAAAATTCTAAAAAGTCAGACCCTTTTAATTCAGACGGATTTGGATAGAGGCGTTTGTACTCTGCTTTTGAGTTTAAACTCATCTCTTCCGAAATGTCCCCTTGTCGTAAATTACCAATAAGCTCTAATTGAAGATTGCAAAGCTCAGCATTAATTTCATCACCTTGTGCTTGAGCAATGGGGAAGGCATCTTGGAAATGTTGTTCAGCTCGATCTAAGTCGCCGAATTCAATGCTTATCTGTCCAAGGATGATTAGGCAGGATGCTTTTTTATTCTCCTCAACAAGTGGCAAAAACTTCTCGCACATAGCTTTTAACAACGTCCAGTGTCCTCCCTGTTTGAGACGCTCCCTTAATTCCCAAAGTCGATCAAATGCTTCACTGTAATCAACTATCTGATAAGCAAATGATTTTGTCTGGAAAAAGTCGCGAATTAGGGGGTGCAAGCGGTAGGTTCCGGGGTTTGTTTGTTGCAGCAAGTGCAGATTGAGCAACTCATTGTCGCGGGTTTCTTCAAGGATTTCCGGGTCTTGGTCAGCTAAGAACTGTTTCACCAGGAACCAAGGAATTGGGGCAGCGGCAAACAGACTGAGTAGATAGCCTAGCGATTTGGCGCTTTCTGACAAGGTTTCCCAACTCAACTCAAATGCTGCCGCCACACCCAATTGTGCCGTCATATCATCATCCGTCTGACATAATGCCCGTGCCGCTAATCGCTTCTCTTGCAACCGTTGCAGCATCGCTGCCAAGAATAGATCGGGTTTGCGAGCGAGATACCGTCCTACCAATTCCACTCCCAACGGCAAGTAGCCTAACTGAGCGCATAGTTGCTGGGCGGAGTCTCGATCTGACTGAATCCGATCGCTTTCCACCAGTGATTCCAACAGTGACAACGCCGCTGATTCATCCAGCACCTCCAGTTCCAATTGATTGACGGACGCACCCAACCGCAGACGGGTGGTAATCAGCACCTTGAAGCTAGGGGCAGTCGAGGGCGGTAAGTAGGGTTTAATCGCGCCATAGTCGGTGACATCATCGAACACCAGCAAAACTTCCCCTGATTGCCAGTGTCGCCAGCAAAACTTCACCTGATCCAGTAATTCCAAGTCTTCGGGTGGATTGAGGTCGAGAAGAGATCGCCCAAACTGTACGATCTGAGTCCCCACATTCATCCCTCTTGCTGAAAGCCAGCAAATCCCTGTCTGGTAAATCTGCTGGTATTTCAGCGCATATTGCAACGCTAGTTCGGTTTTTCCAATTCCACCCATCCCGGCGATCGCAGAAACCGCAACGCGATGACCTTGTTGCAACATCTGGTGGAGTTCCGACATAACTGTATCCCGACCGACAAACGCCACCACACCGCTGCGGGGCAGGTTTTCAGGAATTCCAGTCAATTGAGTGTTGGGCTGAAGGGATTGTAAGGTTTCTCGCAGGATTCCGAGAATCGCTTCTGCATTGACTCCGTGGTAAGTGCGATCGCCAATCTGAATCTCTCGCCCATCAATCTTGCCAACAATATTCTTACCCAGTTGTATCAAACTCTCGCTATCGCTAGCACTTAACAACTCACGCAGTTGACTCAAGTCAGCATCAGTATGCTTACCTTCAGCAATCTTGCGTATAATATCCTCAAATTCCTTCTGATTATCCATCATTACTATGAGTCAATTTGATTACTTTAATTTATGCGATCGCCTACCTGAATATTATCGCCTTTAATACTACCAACAAAATTCTTAGCCCGTACATTCTCCATAACTACTTCGGCAATTTTGCCAATCTTTTCCTGTGCTTCGGACTGCACCTCATCCCATCCCCGCTCCGGTAACCCTTTACCCCCTCGTAATTTTGCGATCGCAAAATCAACCGTATCAAAATCAAAATGAGGCGTTTGTTCAGCACTATATAAGTTCCGGGCTGTTTTTGGTACTGTTTTCCCCAAATGATTCATCAAATTAGAAACTGTTACCTCCCTATCCCCTGGGTTATTTGCTGCGCCTTGTAAGGCTTCCAAAAAATGAAATGTATAAATACTCATGGAATTATCTTTTTTAATCCATGACTTTTGTTCACCTTCAGAAGAAGTAAATACAACTCTTCCCTTTCCTTGTGTTAAGGCAAAAAATAACCCCTTAGATGGTGCAACGCGCTGAAAATCATCAAACTCATCCAACAATTCCGCATCAGCTTCCTCTGGCTCTTTAGACGTTGCCATTCCTGCTGCATGACAGCTATCAATGACAACTAGCAAACGTTCAGCCTGAATTTCTCGTAATCCTTCCGTAAAAGCTCTACCTGATAGCGCAGTAGCCGCTAATTTAGCAGGTTTCACATCATGTTGTATTAGATAAAAGCTATTGTCATCCCGATTTAACCAGCCATGACCTGAATAGTACACAAATATAGTAGCCTCTGGTTCTATTTCTGCCTTTTCTTTCAGCCACTTCAAGCCATCTAAAATCCTACTACGGGTAGCCTCCTCATTATTCAGCACCCGAATATGTTCCTTATCATCTGGATAGGCGCATAACTCAGGATCGATCAGCGCCGCATAAATTGCTTGGGTATCTTTAACCGTCACAGGCAGAGACAAGCGCTGACACGCACACTCCCCAACACCAATGAGCAACGCATAGCCTTGATTAAATAGTTCAGTCATCTTTTTATCTCATTATCTGTACCAATCGAAATTTTGCGGTCTATCTGTAGATATTCCTAAAGATTAACATAACACAACTACCGGAAATAGGCTTTCTGTTTGTTCAGCTAAATCTTGAAAAAAATTCGGTATATCACCGCTAATGCAAATATATGCTTAAATAAGTTGAGACACCTACTAGCCATATTTAAACCAGTGAACTTTCAATCAGTCATTGCCACCTTAAACAAATTCTGGAGCGATCGAGGTTGCCTGATCGCCCAATCCTACGACACAGAAAAAGGTGCAGGAACTATGAATCCCCACACATTTCTCAGAGCAATTGGGTCCGAACCTTGGTCTGTCGCCTACGTCGAACCCTGTCGCCGCCCCACTGACGGACGCTACGGCGAAAATCCCAACCGCTTTCAACATTACTATCAATATCAAGTCTTAATTAAACCATCTCCTCCTAATATCCAAGAAATCTATTTAGACTCGCTGAGAGCATTAGGAATTAAACCAGAAGACCATGACATTCGCTTCGTAGAAGATAACTGGGAATCTCCGACTTTAGGAGCTTGGGGTGTTGGCTGGGAAGTCTGGCTCGATGGCATGGAAATCACTCAATTTACCTATTTTCAACAGTGCGGTAGCATTGATTGTCGCCCGGTTTCGATTGAGATCACCTACGGACTTGAACGTCTGGCAATGTATCTGCAAGAAGTCGATGCGATGACCAAAATTCAGTGGAAAGATGGCATTACTTATGGCGATGTTCACCTGCAAGGAGAAATAGAACAGTGTACTTATAACTTTGAAGCTTCTAATCCAGAATTGCTGTTTACTCTATTTGGACTTTACGAGCAAGAAGCCGAACAATTAACTAAGAAAGGATTGGTTTTGCCTAGTCTTGATTATGTGTTAAAATGTTCGCACACGTTCAATTTGCTTGATGCTAGAGGTGTGATTTCGGTGACGGAAAGAACTCGCTACATTACCAAGATTCGGAATTTGGCGCGCCGGGTTGCTCAGCTTTATTTGGAACAGCGGGAAAATTTGGGTTTTCCTTTGGATAAAGCTGTGAAGGTTTGAGGAAGAAGTAACGGATTCTTTAATAGAGGGCGGATTTTGCCTTGATACAGTCGATTGTTTCATAAATTCTGAGCCCCTACAAGCGTTGGGCGGGGGCGGGTTTTGCCTGAAGATTGTTCGTGATTGTACAAGTTTTTGCGCTAAACCCGCCCCTACAAGAGACCAATAGTCATACCATATTTTAAATTAATTCAATGCCTAATTATTCAGAAAATAATACAGAAGCAATTCCTCAATTGCGTGTTGAGGGTGTCAGTTTGAAAACACCGATCGCCTCTAGCTACTTATTAGACAATATCTCGTTTGATGTGCACAAGGGCGATCGCGTGGCAATTGTCGGCCCTTCGGGGGCTGGGAAAACTACGCTGTTGCGGTTGTTAAACCGACTCAGCAGCCCCACCAGCGGCTCGATTTATCTGGAAAATACAGAATATCGGCAAATTCCGGCGATCGAACTCCGCAGACAAATCACCCTGATTTTACAAGAATCTAAGCTTTTGGGGATGTCGGTGCGGGAGGCGTTGGCTTATCCTTTGAAGTTGCGGGGCGTGACTCCATCAAACATTGCTGAGAGAATTAGCGGGGCGATCGCACAACTGCACATACGCCAAGAATTGCTCGATCGCACGGAATTACAGCTTTCCACAGGCCAAAAGCAGTTAGTGGCGATCGCCCGCGGCATCATTCTACAACCAAAAATCTTGCTTTTAGACGAGCCAACATCCGCCCTAGATGCCGGAAAAGCCGCCCACCTTTTGGAAGTATTGACACAGCTAACTAACAATCAAACCACAATTGTAATGGTCAACCACCAATTAGAATTATCCGAGCAATTTAGCACCAGAATTCTGCATTTACAGCGCGGAAAACTGATCGAAGATTTGCCATCTAATCAAATAGATTGGGTGCAACTGCGACAAAATTTAATTCGAGCAGAAGCAGAAGCCCAACAAGAATGGTGAATATCAGTATTTATACCATTTTTCTAAAGATATGCTATTGATGAATTCTTAGCCCCCCCGAACTCGCGGGGGGGTTGGGGGGGTAATATCTAGCGCTACTTTATGAAATTGGTATTAGTAGGGTGCGCCGAGGCGCTACAAACTCAATGAGCGCCGCCCGCACCCGCACCCGGTTTCACCTTTTTAAAGCCCAAAATAGCAATCCCACTTAACAGCAAAGCAATTCCCACAAAGTAAAAACAATCATTAAAAGCCATCACATAAGCTTCCCGACGCACAATATTATCAATTGCCAGAATTGCCTGATCTTTCGCCACGCTCAAATCAGCACCGCGACTCACAAAATACTGAGTCATTTGATTAAGTCTTTCCTGCGTTGCGGGATTGTACAAAGAAACAGATTCCCCCAATCGATTCGAGTGAAATTGCTCCCGCTGCGTCACCAAAGTTGCTAGCGCCGCAATCCCCATCGAACCTCCCATATTTCGCATCATATTAAACAAACCAGAAGCCGAACCAGCCTCGTGTTTCTCCATACCAGCCGTTGCAATACTTGACAGCGGTATCATAATTAAAGGCTGTCCCAATGCCCTAACTAATTGTGACCAACGCAACTGATCGATACCCGTATCATGACTCATGCTGGCATTCATAAAACAACTCACCGCAAACAAACTCACACCGATCGCAATTAGCAGCCGCATATCAATTCGCTGCATCAATTTTGGCACCACCGGTACGATGAATAACTGCGGTACCCCAGCCCACATAATCACCTCGCCGATTTGCATGGCATTGTACTGCTGAATCTGACTTAGATACAGGGGCAAAATGAACACCGAACCGTACAATCCTACCCCCAACGAAACATTCACAATACTTGCTAAGCCAAAATTGCGTCGAGTCAGCAATCGTAGGTTAATAAACGGGTTTTTTCGAGTTAGTTCAATCCAGAAAAAAATGCTAAGAAATATGGCAGAAATTATGCTTAAACGCAAAACAAAATCAGAACTAAACCAGTCCTTACGGCTGCCTTCTTCTAACACAACTTGCAGGGAACCTAAGCCGATCGCCATTGAGGCAATTCCCCACCAGTCGCCCCCCTTCAGCAGTCCTAGCTGCATCGGCGCAGGCGCGACGGCGTACCACACAGCAGCTAGCAGCAGCAGCCCCGGAACCAAGTTTAAATAGAAGACATATTGCCAGCCGTAATTCTCAGTCAGCCAACCTCCCAATGTCGGCCCGATGGATGGTGCAAAAGTAGCAGTCAGTGCAAACATCGCCAGGCCAATCGGCTGCTTTTTGGGCGGCAAATTTGTCAGCAAAAACGCAAAAGCCATCGGAATTAAAATGCCGCCTGCTAATCCCTGACAAGCTCGAAATACAATCATTGAAGTCAAATTCCACGCCCAAGCGCAGCACATGGAAAAGAATACAAAAAAAGCGGCATTTACCAAGATATAGCGGCGGACTGAAAATACTTGTGACAGCCAACCTGTAATCGGAATTACTACAATTTCTGCGACTAGATAGGAGGTGGAAATCCAAGAACCTTCTTCTAAAGTTGCCCCTAAAGCTGCTTGGATATCTCTCAGGGATGCGTTGGTGATTTGGATGTCCAAAACTGCCATGAAAGCGCCGAGAATTGTTCCCATCACGCCGATCCAGGTTTTTAAGGGAACGTGATCGTCGCTTTGCTGTTGGGGAATTGCACTGGTATTTGTCATTGGTTTCACCTCTGGTGTAATTAATTTGGATGTTTTAACCGCAGAGGGCGCAGAGGGCGCAGAGAAAGAGAGGGGAATTAAGCAGGAGAGAAGTTTATCAATTGTTTAGGAAATTAAACCCATTTTTTGATAAATTGGTGTAACTAAGTTTTTTAAAGCTGGCATTGTTGGCTCTCCTGATTTTGTGGTGATAAGCAAACCGCATATCCTTACTCCGAGGGCATCATAGAATCACAAACAGTTGTGCTTGATACCGTATACACCATAAACCCAGGAGAGCCCAATTGTTTGGTGAAAAATGCTGAAGCTAATATACAAATTACACCTCCAAGTATGACTGTGTTGGGAGAGCCGATATAATTGGCCAATCCGCCGGCTACTAAATTGCCAAATGGTGTGACTCCAAAAAATGCCATTGTGTAGATGCTCATCACTCTGCCGCGTTTGTCGTCTTCTACAATTGTTTGC